>CAZEYH010000188.1:0-5684 GCA_964515895.1 uncultured Clostridiaceae bacterium
CTATTAATCTCATAATCCCCTACCACTCCATTATAAATACCGTTTTTAGTATTTACGGCATATTTATAGTACTTAGATACAATATCAATTACTTTCTGATTATAACACCCATAAGGATAAGCCAAAGTATATACAGGTTGTTTAGTAATCCCCTCTAGAATACTTTTTGATGTTATACACTCTTTTTCAATCTCCTTTTCACTTAATTTATCAAGTTCAGGATGCTTTAATGTGTGACTTTGAAAAGATATAATATCCGTCATTTCTCTTATTTGTGCCTCACTTAAATAGCCAGGTTTATTTATATATCCTGCCACCATAAATATAGTGGCTTTAAAATTAAATTTTTTCAGTATAGGATAAGCAATATGGTAGTTATCAGCATAACCGTCATCAAAAGTAACTATAACTGTTTTTTTATACTTTGTGTAATCTTTTATTTCGTTAAAATGCAGCGGTTTATACCCACTTCGAGACAAATATTCTATTTGTCTGTAAAATTCATTTGGGCTAGCAAATAGCTCTTCTATGCCGGTGATATTATCATTAACAGCATGGTAAGCAAGAACAATTGCACCTTTTTTCATTTCTGCTCCCTTGGTAATAAGGATAGGCAATATAAATATACAACAAATTAATATTTTAAATAGTCTTTTTTTAAATAGTCTTTCAAATCTAATACACATATTACCACCATCTTTTTAATTGATATCTACAGGTTTTATACATCTATAGGTTTTATATTATAAACACAATTTATTATTAAAATTCATATTATGACAAAGAGATATGTGATATAGAGGAGGAATCTTAATTTGCACGAATTAGATCAAAATAAAACTCCATTATTTGATGCTATTAAAAAGTATATAGACGATAATGTGATCCCTTTCCATGTTCCCGGACATAAGAAAGGTCGTGGTATACCTGAATTAAAGGAATACATAGGTGAACTAGCTTTAAAAATGGATGTTAACGGGATGGAGGATTTGGACTATATAAATAATCCTACCGGTGTTATATATGAAGCTGAAAATCTTATGGCTGACGCATTTAATGCGAGAAATGCCTTTTTTCTTGTAAATGGTTCAACTTCAGGTGTCCAGGCCATGATTTTAAGTGTCTGTGAACCCGGAAATAAAATTATTATTCCGAGAAATGCTCATAAATCAACAGTAGGTGGCATAATTTTAAGCGGTGCCATACCGGTATATGTGCAGCCGGAAATTAACCATAACCTTGGTATTGCAATGGGGGTTACTGTAAATAGTATAAAAACTGCTATTAAACAACAACCCCATGCAAAAGCTATATTTATAATTAACCCTACATATTATGGTACAACACCTGATATTAAGTCAATTATAAACATATCCCATGCTCATGATATGGCAGTGTTAGCAGACGAAGCTCATGGAGCTCATATGCCTTTTCATAATGATTTTCCAATATCGTCAATGGAAGCAGGGGGAGATATGAGTTCAGTAAGTATCCACAAAACTGCCGGTTCATTGACACAAAGCTCAGCATTACTTTTAAAAAGCAACATAGTTACACCTGAAAAAGTAAAGCAGGTTTTAAACCTGACATATACTTCAAGTGCATCCTACCTGCTTATGTGTTCATTAGATATTGCCAGAAAACAATTGGCAACAAAAGGTATGGAACTGCTGGATGAAGTTCTTGGATTGGCCAGATGGGCCCGGGAAGAAATAAATAAAATAGAAGGGCTTTATGCTTTTGGTAAGGAAATCACAGATTCTCCCGGGTGTTATAGTTTTGACGAAACGAAGTTGGGGATTTATGTGAAAAACTTGGGGTATACCGGATATCAGATTGAATCAAAACTTAGAAAGGATTATAACATTCAAGTTGAGATGTCTGACCTTTATAATGTACTTGCATTAGTTACCGTAGGAGATACAAAAAGCGATTTGCAACATCTTATTAATGCATTACAAGATATTTCCTCAAAAGTAGAAATTAAGAAATCAGAAAACTGTATCATCATTCCTCCTACACCCGAAATGATAGTCACACCCCGGGATGCCTTTTACAATTCAAAGAAAATAGTATCACTGGAAAAATCTGTTGGTGAAATTGCAGGAGAAATGATTATGGCATACCCGCCGGGAATACCGGTAATATGTATTGGGGAAAGAATAACTAATGACATAATAAATTATATTAAAGTTCTAAAAGAAGAAAAATGTCAGCTACAGGGCACCTGTGACCCTTATGTGAATTACATTAGGGTGTTGGGGAAAGAGCAATAGGTTATGGAAGATGCCGTCGTCGCATAGGATATACTTAGAAAATCGAATAATGCCACATTTTACATCATATACAGAAAATGCTCACTATACGCGCTATAGTTACTATAATAGTGGACTTAGAAGTAGTATTTCCTCATTTTCCCTATATATCCCGGGTAACTGAGATATAGGCAAAGGATTGACTCCCCTCCCTACCTCTATTGTATAGCCCGGTCTACCATACTCCTGTATGAACCAATCCTTATAACCTGCATAGGCAGCTTCTCCCGGTCCTCCTACAAGAGCATACCCGCTTATACGGGAAAAAATATTACCAATAGTCAAAGATACCGGTGGAGCAAGGTTTTCAAACTGCCAATATATTACTTCTCCTTGGGTATGATAAGCTATCACCAGGCGGAAATTATGTGCCCTGGTAAAATTCACAACTGCAATGGTTTCAGGTTCCGACAGAGGCCTTTCGCCTCCATAATCTCTTGGAGCCGGACCTGTTATACCTTCTTTCAGTTCCAGTTGTTTCTCTTTTTCCCAGCCGGCCGGGTAATTTACATTTAAATCTACTCCCCTAATATTAGCCTTCCATACTCTTGGTAAAGGTAGTCCGGTATTATTTAAAAGAGCTGCTTGCCGGTATACCGGATTTGTATAATTAGGCCAGTAATTTACAAGATCCACCCCATCGGGATTAACCATTGGTACTATATATATACTACTATTATTATATAATTGCGGTATATTGTAACCTCTTATACTTCCTCCTCCGGAATACGCTTTTGCATAGTTTTCTATAAACTGCATCAACAATGGTGTAGTAATCCATTCATTGGCATGATGGGCACCATTATAAAAAACTTCTCTGTTTCCTCTGCCAAGCCGTATATAATAAAGGATTTTGCCCATTACACTTCTACCTATACTCCCAACTTCCAAAAAAGGATACCTTATTTTCAGTCCCCGTATCTGACGCTCAATAATTTCGTATGTGTAGTCTATATCATCAAATACTATATCCAGTCCATATGGGACAATAATTCTTTGCCCGGGCAAAAGCATATTAGGGTTAATTCCCGGATTTGCAGTCAATATTGCATTCACAGTGGTATAGTACATTCTTGCTATCTTATATAAGCTATCACCGGGCCGGATTGTATAAGTATCATAGCCTGTAAGTAGTCTATCAAAAACAGCCCAGGTTCGTGGACCCACGATACCATCAGCTTTAAGAGCATTGTTTCTTTGAAACTGAATTACTGCTTGCTGAGTTAACACACCAAATATACCATCTACCGGACCGGCATTGTACCCTATTCTATTAAGAAGGCTTTGAATTAACTTAACATTCGGTCCTCTTGAACCTAACGACAATAATTCCATTAGAAATCACCATTTTCATACTAATAATCAATATCACCAATAGTCTACATAATCCATAATATGAAATATTAGAATGAGTTGTGATTGTCTAGAATGAATTTCAAGGCTCTAATCCCAGAAGGTATAAACTTTGCGAAAAATATTATAGAGCCTGCTAATTCTACAGATGATTAACAAACCAACGATATCACTCATTTACCGAGTTTTATCCGAGTTTGATTTACCACGTGTAGCAAATTAACAGGCTCTAGAGTTCTACTGTATTGTTTTCGCTCACTCAATACTTTACCTTACTTAAGATTTAGCTAATTTATGCTTTACCTACTTTTTTTGCTGCATTCTTAATACCTTCAATAATTGCGTCAAGATCATCCTTTGTAAGTCTTGGATGATGAGGAGTATTCAGTTCTCTTCTATAGAAGAAATCTTCTGCAATTGGGCAAAGGTCTTGAGGATACCCCATCTTCTTCAGAGCTGAGAAATGATATGTGGGTTGATAGTGTAAAATTCCCTGAATTCCTTCTTCTCTGTAAAGAACTCTCATGAAATCATCTCTACTTGCACCCAGTTCTTTTTCTTCAACGCAAACAGTATATAAATGGTATATATGCTTACAATTGGGATCTTCATAAACCGGGGTTATTCCCTTAATGCCTTTTATTCCTTCTGTAATATACCTTCCATATTCTATTCTTTTTTCATTGAGTTTATCAATTTTTTTCAACTGTGCTATTCCTACAGCTGCTTGTGTTTCGTTCATTCTGTAGTTATTTCCCCATTTTCCAAAAAAGTCTTTCACATCAAAGTGTGAAGGTATCCAATAATCATCCTGATCTTCCCAATCCTCAAGATTCATGCACCTTAATTTCTCTACACCTTCAGCATAAAGGTCATTATTACAGGTAATCATACCGCCTTCACCTAGTGTAGTCATATTCTTTAATGAATGGAAGCTAAAACATCCAAAGTCTCCAATTGAACCAGCTTTTCTGCCTTTGTATTCAGCTCCGGGAGTATGAGCACAATCTTCAAGCACAATGAGATTATATTTTCTTGCAATCTCCATTATTGGATCCATGTCTACCATCTGACCGCCATAATGAACCACATAAATTGCCTTGGTTCTGTTTGTAACCTTCTTTTCAACTTCTTTCGGGTCGATATTGAAAGTTCTAGGATCAATATCAGCATATACAGGAGTTGCTCCTTCTTTAAGTATAACGAGAGATGTAGCTATAAAAGTATTTGGAGTAACAATTACTTCATCTCCCGGTCTTAAACCAATAACCTGTGAGCATACATGCATAGCTGTAGTACAATTTGTTACTGCAAATGCATGTTTAGTACCACAGAATTCTGCAAACTTTTTCTGGAATGTCTGAACTTGGGGACCCATTGTAAGGGAATCCTGCTTCATAGCTTGAAGTACTGCTTTTTCTTCTTCTTCGTCGTAAATACTGCCGAAGAAAGAATATGGTACCTTTAAGACTACCCCTTCATCAACTTTGTAACTACTGGTTATACCACCTTCTGATTCAACACCAACATTAATCTTAGCCTTATCCTTACTCATAAAATAGACCTCCCTTATAAAATTTAGTTTTTATGATTTAAACTTTTATTGTTCATTAAATTTTAATGCTGTACTCGCTTACTCTTACATTAATTTATTCATTGCTTAAATTAATTATACATGAAATAGATAATAATTGCAATAGAAAAATCTGATTTTATCTGATTTTATTGTTTTTTGTATTTAATTTTTTATTAATCAGATTTCCGGTCCCATAAGGTCAAAAAACCTATCTGTAACATATAATGATACTCCGGTTATGGCACGGTCAGCATCAATATTAACTTTTTCATATTGCAAATCCTTTGTAAACTGCTCATAAGCTCTGGAGTTTGCCTCATCCAATGCTGTTTTATATATATATTCTGTTTTTAACAGTTGATCACCATTTACAATTATCCTTTTGGGATTAAATATATTAATAATATTTGCTATACCTATCCCTAAATACTGACCACATT
>CAZEYH010000189.1:0-5626 GCA_964515895.1 uncultured Clostridiaceae bacterium
ATTGAAAGAGCAGTTAAATAATATTAAGGAAAAAGCAAAAGAGGTTATTTCTTCAGCTAGTTCCATGCAAGAGTTGGATACTGCAAGAGTCAGGTTTCTAGGGAAAAAGGGTGAACTGACTCCAATTCTTAGGGGAATGGGTAAATTACCTTCTGAAGAAAGACCTGTGATGGGACAAATTGTTAATGAGGTAAGAACATTTATTGAGGAACGGTTAGAACAGGCTAAGGACCAACTGTTGAAAAAGGAAAGGGCTCTAAGATTAGAACGTGAGGTAATTGATGTTACAATATCGGGCACAAGGAAAAAACTTGGTAGCAAGCATCCTTTGAGTATTGTCATGGATGAAATAAAGAATGTATTTATAGGAATGGGTTATGAAATCGCAGAAGGTCCTGAAGTAGAGTTGGACTACTATAATTTTGAAGCACTGAATACTCCTCCGGGACATCCGGCAAGAGATGTACAGGACACTTTCTATATTAATGAGAATATTCTTTTAAGAACCCAAACCTCTCCTGTACAAGTAAGAGTAATGGAACAACAAAAACCGCCTATAAAAATAATATGTCCCGGTAGGGTTTATCGTTCCGATACTGTAGACGCAACACATTCTCCCATATTTCACCAGGTTGAAGGCCTTGTAGTGGATAAGGGAGTAACCATGGGTGACCTTATTGGCACATTACAGGTATTTGCAAGAAATCTTTTTGGAGAAAACACCAAAATACGATTAAGACCGCATTACTTCCCATTTACTGAACCCAGTGCCGAAGTTGATGTGTCCTGTTGGACTTGTGACGGAGTTGGCTGCAGGGTATGTAAGAATAGCGGCTGGATTGAAATTCTTGGAGCTGGTATGGTGCATCCTAGAGTATTTGAAATGTGTGGTATAGATCCTGAAATTTATAGTGGCTTTGCTTTTGGTATTGGTGTAGAGCGAACGGCTATGGGAAGGTTTTATATAGATGATATGAGGTTGCTATATGAAAATGATGTAAGGTTTTTAAAGCAATTTTAAAACTATTGGAGTAGGCGACTGAGTTAGTAGATCATTGTAGCTAAAAATTTAAGCAATCTTTAACATATTTGAATATGATAAAAAAAGTAATAAGATGGAAACAGATTTTTAGCAGAATGAATTGATAATGAATTTTATGGAGTAAAAGGGCAATAAGATAAAAAACATTTAAAGATTGGAGTTGTATATTATGAAAGTACCGATAAGTTGGCTTAAAGATTATGTTGATATAAATGTAAATATTGATGATTTAGTTGATGCTTTAACACTTTCAGGCTCAAAAGTAGAAGCTGTTGAGAAACCCGGAGAAGAAATATCAAAAGTGGTAGTAGGTAAAATAACTTCTGTAGAAAAACATCCCAATGCAGATAAACTAATTATAGTAAAAGTAGATGTGGGGGATGAAGTAATACAGGTGGTTACCGGAGCAATGAATGTTTCACCCGGTGACTATGTACCTGTTGCATTGCACGGTTCTACTCTTCCAGGTGGTATAAAAATAAAAAAGGGAAGATTAAGAGGAGTAGAATCAAACGGGATGTTGTGTTCGCTTCAAGAATTGGGGCTAGATATAAGTGATTATCCGGAGCAGGATGAAGATGGAATATTTATACTGGAACATGAAAATGGGAAATCATACGAATGTGGACAGGATATAAGAGAAGTATTAGGTTTGGATGAAACAATTATTGAATTTGAAATAACATCAAACAGGCCGGATTGCCTCAGTGTTCTAGGAATTGCAAGAGAAACTGCTGCAACTTTAAAGAATAAATTAAAGAAACCGGAAATTAAACTAAAAGAAGAAGAGGAAGATGCCTCCAAACTTGCTCAAGTTGAAATAAAAGCACCGGATCTTTGTTCCCGATATGCTGCAAGAATAGTTAAAGATGTAAAAATAGAACCATCTCCTGAATGGATGAGAAGAAGGTTGAGAGCAGCAGGTGTAAGACCTATTAACAATATAGTGGATATAACAAACTATGTAATGCTTGAACTTGGTCAGCCCATGCATGCTTTTGACTTAAAATATATTGATGAAAGTAAAATTGTTGTTCGAAGAGCTGAAGATAATGAAGTAATAAAAACTCTTGATGGAGAAGAAAGAAAACTGGATTCATCAATGCTTGTTATTGCTGACAGCAATAAACCTGTTGCTGTTGCAGGAGTAATGGGGGGAGAGAATTCTGAAGTTTATCCGGATACAAAAACCATACTTCTGGAGTCTGCAAACTTCAACGGAATTTCTGTAAGATTGACAGCTAAAAAATTAGGGATGAGGACGGAAGCATCAGGACGTTTTGAGAAAGGTCTTGATGTAGAAAATGTAATTACTGCCATTGATAGAGCAGCACAATTAATTGAAGAAATAGGTGCCGGAAAGGTATGCAAGGGAATAATAGATTGTTTCCCAGGAGAGAAAGAAAAAAGAGTGCTAAAGTTAAGACCAGAAAAAATTAATACACTTTTAGGTACATCTTTAAGTTCCGATACTATGATAGAAACATTAGAGTCATTAGAAATAATGGTAGATAAAGACACTATGACTGTAATGGTTCCTGAGTTCAGACAGGATATTGAAATGGAGGCTGATTTAGCTGAAGAAATTGCAAGAATGTATGATTATAATAATATTGAGGCTACACTGCTACCGGGAAAAGAACTGTCTATCGGAAGAAAAAGTTATAAGCAAAAGATTGAAGATATTATAAAAAACACTATGATATCCTGTGGTTTGTCTGAAATATATACCTATTCGTTTACAAGTCCTAAAATATTTGATAGAATTAAGCTCCCTGAAGAAAGTGAATTACGAAAGGTTGTTACCATATCTAACCCGCTTGGAGAAGATTATAGCGTTATGAGGACTACTACTGTACCGGATATGTTATCGGTAATAAGCAGAAATTATAACAGGAGAGTAGAGGAAGTCAGACTATTTGAGTTATCCTATATATATATACCTAAGGGACTGCCTCTTCAAGATCTGCCTGAGGAAAAACCTGTACTCACATTAGGAATGTATGGAAATGCGGATTTTTATAATTTAAAGGGTGTTGTAGAAGAACTCCTGGATAAACTTCGTATAAGAGATTATCAATTAATACCGGAGAAAGACAACCCTACATTCCACCCCGGGAGGACTGCAAAACTGATTATTAACGGAAATGAAGCAGGAGTAATAGGAGAAATACATCCCGATGTAACAGAAGAGTTTGCAGCACCTGAAAGAACCTATATAGGAATGATCGATGTAGAACCTCTTGTTGAAAATGCAAATATGTTGGTTCAGTATAAACCTCTACCAAGATTTCCTTCAGTCGAAAGGGACATTGCAATGCTTCTGGATGAAAGTATAATGGCCGGTGATATAGAGAATATTATTACAGAAAATGGTGGTAAAATTCTCGAAGGAATAGACCTTTTTGATGTATACAAAGGGAAACAGGTACCTGAAGGTATGAAGAGCATGGCATATTCGTTGACTTTTAGAGCAGATGATAGAACTCTTACGGATGAAGAAGTAAATAAAGCTATGGATAAGATTGTTAATAGCCTAAAGAATACTTATAATGCGAAATTAAGAGAGTAGGGATAAGAGAAAGGGAGTAAGGGTGTGGGAAACTTGTAACCAACCAAATCATATTAACTTGTATTTGAATATAGTAGATTGATTACCATGGGAAGAGAAAGGGAGAGTTTGTGATGAGAAAGAATGCAGAAAAACAGAAAAAACTATACGATTTTTTCAAAAATTTAGATCGCACATTCTTTATTGATAATGAATATAAAGCATATGCCCATCTTGATAATGCACTTCCTATCGGGCATGGGCAGACTATATCTCAACCCTCCCTTGTTTTTAGTATGACTTTGAGACTTGAACTTAATAAAGAATTGAAAGTATTAGAAATAGGAACGGGTTCAGGCTACCAAACAGCTTTGTTGGCAGAATTTGTAGGAGAGGTTTATACAGTTGAGCTAATTGAAGATCTGTCCTTAAAGGCAAAGCAAAGGCTAGAAGCATTAGGATATACAAATGTATTCTATAAAATAGGGGATGGAAGTAACGGTTGGGCTGATTATCAGCCTTATGACAGAATAATTGTAACAGCAGCTGCTGAAAAAATTCCTGATCCTTTGATAGAACAATTAAATCCGGGTGGAAAAATGATTATTCCGGTTGGCTCAAGAAGCATGCAGAATATTATGCTAATTAACAAAGATAAAAATGGAAAAGTCATTACTAAAAAATTTGAACCTGTCCTGTTTGTTGAGTTAAAAGGCGAGTATGGTTGGGATTACCAGAAACATATATTACAAATATATGACAAATAAATAATTAGATTGACAGATTTTAGTTAATAGTAATATAATTATTTTTGTGGCTATGGAAAATTTCATAATATTTATTAAATAAAGGAAGGAGTGAGCTTTGGTGACAAGAATAAGAATTTCTATATTCAATGATAAGGTAATTACTTACAAAACAGTTAATAAAAAAATAAATAGTAGTTTATATTTCAATAATTATAATTTAAAACAAAAAGCTCGAACTCCGTTATTAATTAAAATAAAATAGAAAGCATTATGTTAAATGATTTCTATATAGAGAATTATTCCATTAATAGTATTTAGATAAGAATTATTTAATTAATAAAAAGCCGGAATCGAGAGATTCCGGCTTTTTAAATATCATGCTAGGGTAGGGGTGAGAATAAAAATGAGTACTTTCAGAAGGTTGCTCAAATTACTAAAACCATATATTTTTTCTACTATATTGGCTTTTATACTAATGCTGCTTTTTACATTTATGGACTATGTTTTCCCATATATAATAAAACAGATATTAGATATCGGAATTACGGAAGGGAATATGGAATATCTCTCAAGGCTTATTAGTATAATGTTTTTTTCGATAATTGGTAGAACTATATTTGGTTATTTTCAAGGTTATTTTATGGAACAGGTTGGGCAAAAAGTGTCATATGATTTAAGAAATAAACTGTATGCTCATATGCAAAGCCTATCTTTTAGCTTTTTTGACCAACATCATACAGGACAGATTATGTCCAGAATGACAGGAGATATTGAATGTATCAGAAACTTTCTGGGTTTTGGTTTTATCAATCTTATGGTTTGCTTTATTAACTTTACTGCAACAATTATTATATTTATGGTAATAAACTGGAAACTGGCGTTAATTGTAATGCTTCCTACACCGGTTCTTATTTTCCTTTTTATTAAATTTGGAAAAAGAATAAACCCAGCCTGGCGAGAAATCAGAGAACAGATGGGAAAGCTTACATCAGTATTACAAGAAAATGTAACAGGCATAAGGGTAGTAAAAGCTTTTGCTCGTGAACCCTTTGAAAAAGATAAGTTTAATGAGCGTAACATTGGGAATTTTAATGAGAATATGAAAAGAGCGGCAATCGAAGCAGATACATTCCCACTGGCAGAGATGATTTCCGGCATGAATTTTCTTTTGCTGACAATATTTGGCGGATACTTCGTTATTAACGATCAGATAACACTGGGTACCTTTATGGCTCTGCAGTGGTATATTTTTGGTTTAATATGGCCAATAAGATTTGCAGGATG
>CAZEYH010000190.1:0-5622 GCA_964515895.1 uncultured Clostridiaceae bacterium
CAACTTCGAGGAGGCAGGTGGAATGATTGATGTAACATCAAATGAAAATATATTTGAATTATTAATTAGCGGATTTAAACATTATATGCAATTATTTTTCAATAAAACAATATTAATTTTAGGCACAGTGTTTGGGGTATTGCTTACTGCAATAGGATATCCCAAAGGTGTTTTAGCTTTTATAGTAACCTTAATTGGATATAAAAGTAAGTTTGTAGATAACGGTATTTCTTTTTGCTTTAAGCCAATACTTCATATTCCATTAGATAAACCAGTACACTTTAAAGTATGGTTAGTATCTGATAAAGATTTGGATGGTGAAATAGCTATCAAACAGAACAATATATTATGTGAGAAGTTTAAGTGTCCCTTAGAAGCAATGCGTGGTGGAGAATTAACTTGGATTGTAAAAATTTAAAGAGGTGATATAATGGCTAAACGAATTGGCAGTGGCTATATAGGAACTAGCAATGTTGAAATTTCTATTGCAGGCAAAGACATTGTACCGGACACACCAGAGGGCTGGACAACAAAATATAGTTTCTATAGATTTTCATTTATAAATAAACAGCCATGTCATATTAAGATAAATGGTGGAGACGAAATATTTTTAGATAGTAATCAAGGGTTTGATTCAGGTATATACGATGCTCCGATAGAAAGTTTTGTTATTGTAGAAGATGATATCGAATATCAGTTTATTGGTGCTTATTAAGGGGTTGGTGATGTGAGTTTATATAGATTTAGAAATACAAAAAGAAAAAGTTTATTTCATTTTAGAAATATACCAAGTGATAGTATTTTTAGAACTATTATGAATAAAATGCTTGGTAAATATGTTGTAATAAATGAAGGTATCCCATTTAACCTTATGGATGGTAGTTATTATGTAGAAAAGGAATAATCATAACGAGGTGATTATATGGCTGAAACAAATGTAAATATTGGCAGGTTAGAAAGATTAACTTCTTCACATATTTTATTACTTGAAGGTGAAGTTGATTTAGACACAAGTTTAATTTTACATACAAAAGACGGAGATTTTAATGTTGGTGATGAGTTATATAATTTTCGTGGTGATAATGTAAGACTTTACATTATTAAAGAAGATGTGGATATTATTGAGAGTGAAGATTAAATATAGGGCGGTGATTATATGATTGAAAACGCTGAAATTATAATTAGTAAAGAATCTGGCACTGTACCAAAAAATACTGCTTATCAATTCCCTTTTCAAATTATTGCACCAGATTATGATGGTGAAATTATAACTAGGGATGCAAATATTGAGGAAAATGAAGTAGATGACGGTAAAATTGTTGATTTTGATATACATAGAGATAAATTTAACCCAGTTAAAAGCGTAATTTTAACACAGCTTGATAAATATTTATTATTTGATGGCCTATCTATTTGGACTATTAAAGGTATAGATTATGTTCAATTGCCTATTACAAACCCAACAAAACAAGATTTTTTAGAATATGGTTTTGATGAAAATGTGTTTATAGGTGAAATAAGTAGAAGTGTTCAAATGCAACAAACTGGGCAAACAGATAATGGTTATATATATGAAGTTAAAATACCGACATTATTTAATACAATTACAAACATACATAAAGAATTAGGTGGTGGTTAATTTATGAGTGAATTTGATAGAATGGCTCCTTGGGGTGGATTAAGAAGGTGTATAGTTAATCAAGATCATTCCGTTGTATATTATCTTGATCCCGATGATTCAAATTACAAGGAAGATGGTACATTAGTTGATTGGCAGGAAGTTGAAACTGAAGTTCAAAATGTGATGGTAGAAATACCAAAGTTTTATTATATAAAAAAGAAAGTTGATGATACTTTTTATTTTGGAGTTACGGCTAAACCATTAGATAATGAATATGTATCTTCAAATGAATGGTTAGTACATCCTGCATTTTTTAGAGATAGAACAAAACTATGTGATGATAATTCTGCAATTCCTATGGAAGTTGATAATAGATATATGGGTGCTTTTTACGGTTGGAAAGATAGTAGTAATAGACTTAGAAGTTTGCCAAATAAAAAACCAACAGTAAATACAACTATTGGCAATTTTAGAACGTATAGCAAAAATATGGGTAACGGATGGTGTCAATTTGATTATTATTTGATGTATGCTATTCAAATGCTTTATATAACAGAATTTGGGCACCCAGATAGTCAAACTATGATAGGTAGAGGTTATGTTGATGGTAATAGTGCGTCTGCAAGTACTGGTGGCACTTTAAGCAAAGGCAATAATACTTTTGGAGAGACTACGGGTAAAGTGCAAATGTCTTATAGGGGAATAGAAGATTTATGGGGAAATGTTTATAATTTTGTTGATGGTTTCTTTTTTGATGCTAGTGGCAATATATTAGTTAATAATAAAGGGTTTAATGATACTGGAAGTAGGTATAAAAATGTTGGAAAGGAAAATTCTACAGTATCCCTTGGTAATATTAGAAACATACAAAATGATATTGATGCAGGTTTTTTACCTAGAATAACTAGTGGTAGTAATCATGATGAAGGTTTATATGATCGTGGTTCTCTTAATGTTTATTCGGGTGGTCAGGTCGCTGATTACGGTGGCGGTTGGACTAACGCTTCTCTAGCGGGTATTTTTCGCTTCTATGCGAATTATACCGCCTCGTATTCTTACGCTAATCGTTCCGCCCGCTTGTGTTTGTAAAAAAATAAAATTTTGATATTTTGGGCATATATATTTTTTTGTTATCATGGTTATCTTAATGTTAATTCAGGTAGTCAGGTCACTAATTACAGTGGCAATTGGAATAACACTTCTCAAGCAGGTATTTTTCACTTCAATGCGAATAATACCACCTCGAATTCTAACACTAATCATTCCACCCACTTATGTGTTTGTTTTTTTTATTTTTTTAGTGGGAAAATTATATGCCCTACCTCTTGGTAAAACACACAACAAATACCATAGCTGTATTAGTAGGTTAATTCTCGAAAGTTTGGCTTTAACAAACACACATTAAAGTATTGAAGGTGTTTTATATTAAACGATATGGGAATATTTATGAAAATGTATATAATATAAATAATGTATTATTGGCACATAAAAATGCTAGACGAGATAAGCTTTTTTATGAAGATGTCAGAATGGTTGATAATAACTTAAATTATTATATGCCTTATATCAGTGATATTTTAAAATATAAGAGATATATGTTATTTCCGTCAGATTATACCTTAATTGAAAAAAACGATAAAGGTAAGATGCGTAAAATATATAAATTAGATTATTTACCGCACAGGATAATACAATGGGCTTTAATGTTGCAAATACAAGACATATTATTGAATAGTTTTATAGATTATACCTTTGCGTCAATACCAAATAGGGGTATACATTTATGTTTGCAGAGATTAGATAATGTTTTGGTAAATTATCCAAATGAAACAGTTTATTGCTTAAAAGGTGATATAAAAAAGTTTTACCCAAGTATAAATCATGATATAAGTAAATTACAATATAGAAATAAGTTTAAAGATGATGATTTGTTGTATTTAATCGATGTATTAATTGATAGTTTAACTTTAGATGAACTAGGTGATATAATTTATTTACAAAATGAAGATGAGATAGATTTTCTTTTAGATGATGATGAAATAAAAAGGGTAAATAGAGGTAAAAAAGGAATAGCAATAGGTTCTTTGTTTTCTCAATGGAACGGTAATTTTTATTTGACACCATTTGATAGGTGGCTAAAAGAAAGTAAAAAAGTTAAATTTTATTTTAGATACATGGATGATATTGTAATTTTACATTATGACAAACATTATCTGCATAATTTAAGAAAAGAATTAGGCTTATATTTAGATAATGAGTTAGATTTAAAGCTAAAAGATAATTGGCAAGTATTCCCTGTTGATGTGAGGGGTATTGATTTCGTTGGATATAGACATTTTAGAAGTCACATTTTATTAAGAAAATCAACTGCTATTAATCTAAAAAATAAAATGAATAATATTAATAAAAAACTTGAAAACGGAGGTAAATTAAATTACAAAGAATGGTGTTCTATTAATTCTTATAAAGGTTGGTTAAAATGGTGTAATGCACATAATTTATATGAAAAATATATAGCACCATTAGAACCTTATTGTAAAGAATATTATTTAACTAATATAAAGAAGGTGGCTTAATGAATTTATCTGATGGTTATGGAATAGCAATATGGCAAGAAATTCCCGATACTTGGGAACATTATTTTGAGGCTTCACTTAATAATATATTATTAAAATCTGGTAATAAATATTATACTTATGAAGACGATGGTTTTATAGAGGTAGAACCAACAGAAGAAAATTTTAGTAATACTTCTGTAGAAGATATAATGGCACATTATCAAGAATTACAAAATCCTTATATAGTCCACTGGTCAAAAGATCAAGAAATACCCACTTTGACTTTTACTGGTGATATCGATGCTATAAATAAATTTAATGATGTAAATATATTAGGTTATACTTCTGATGAAGAGATAGAAATTGAAGGACAAGTATCTGGCATACCGAAAGATAATTATTATAAATATCGTGTAACAATAAATGATACTGCAACATCACAAGACCCCGATGATATATTAAAAGACTGGTCTGATTGGAAAACCCAAAATGTAACTGATAGTGTAACCGTTCCAGCAGGTTATGTAAATAAAGTTAATCCATATTTAATCAATGTGGATGTTGAGCAATTTAATGATGTAAAATTATCAGCTTATGGTCAAGTTGTTTTGTATAATGAAGACCCCTTTTTTATGATTGGTATGGTATCATACAACACTCTTAGTGTAACAATTGATGATCCAGATAGCGATAAGATTAAATATCAAGTATGGCTAAATGATGAAAAAGTTTATCCAAAAGATGATGAATGGTCGGACTTTTATCAAACTCCATATCCAGTAATATATAAATTAGATAAATCAAAAATTAACATTGGTGAAGTTAATTCTTGTGTAGTTATAGCACAAGATGAATTTGGTGCGGAATCATCTTTAGACTTGTCGTTTGTGGGATTTTTTGATGGGTTATTGTTTGCAGATAAAGATGGTGATTATTATTCGCTTGATCCAGATACTATATTAAAACGATTGGATTTTGGTACTATTGTAGCAGGATTAAGTTCAGATGTAGCTATGATTAAGGTGGTTAATCAAAATCATTTTAAAGTTAAAAATATCAACATAACATTAGATAAAAAAGAAATACAGCCTCATACAGATATTTTACTCAGTAAAGAAGACGGTGACAATTTTAATCCTCAGTCTAGTTTATTGTTTTCAGAAGAAGTAGAAAGTGGAGAAGAGGTAATTTTTTATATAAAAGTCGAAACAGGAATGTTGGCAGGTGGTTTTTCTGAATTTAGAATCAATGTTAATGCTGATATTGTAGAAAATTAAAATCCAATACAATGGATTGGTGGTGATAACATGTGAATGAGTTAATTATAAATAAAATGGAAGGACAATACAGTGTAAAACCTGCTCCTGAATTCTATATAGATATCAATTTTAATGTAAAAGAAGTTAAAGTTGATCATATCCAAATATCTTGTTATATTAAATC
>CAZEYH010000191.1:0-5615 GCA_964515895.1 uncultured Clostridiaceae bacterium
CTTTTAAAAATCTATATCAATTTTTATTGATACCTACTCATTTTTAGGTTAATCCTAATCCCATTTATTTACTGGGAATTAGTTTTCGAAATTACTCGTATTATGATTATTCCCCATAAAGTCGTAAAACGACTTTATAGGTGATAACCGTATTATTGATTGAATCAAATGGTTTACTCATTTATACCGCATATACCAGCATTTCTAACGAATCTTTTATGTGTTCTATCTTTTGGGTTCAAAAGCTTTTAGTAAAATTCAGCGCATTCCCTATTTCCTGTATAGAAAAATCATTGTTTCTATTTATTCTTTTTAAATCCATAAACTCTACATATGAAAGATCATCACAGCACTCTCCATTAATTCCATGGCTTCCAAAATGCCAGGCTATTTCTTGTAGTGAATTGTAAATATCAAATTACGCTTTTCATCTTACGCGCCCTTAAGTTTTTTTCTTTTAGCAGCAAATGCTGCAACGGCGAAACATGATACATATAAGGCAACATTTTTACTTTGTCGCTTCTATAATATATGAAGCCACAAAATCCTCAACATTCCTGTCTGGCATCCATGACTTCAAAATCTCCCTGCTATTATCTTTAGGTATGAGCTTAATATCCTTGAAGCCAGCACTTTGCATCATAGTTTTGATATTTTCAACATATTCAGCCCCAGCGATGCAACCGGCCATCATTGCTAAATCCTTTCTGATTTTCTCCGGCAATTCTGCAGTAGCAACAACATCCGATATGGATAATCTTCCACCGGGTTTAAGAACTCTGTATGCTTCCTTAAAAACTTGCTCTTTATCGAGGGATAAGTTAATTACACAGTTAGATATGATTACATCCACCGATTCATCACTAACCGATAAGTGTTCAATTTCTCCCAGTCTGAACTCAACATTGCTATATCCGCTTTTTTTGGCATTCTGTCTTGCTAACTTGACCATTTCCGGTGTCATATCCACTCCAAAGACATGTCCTTTTTCACCAACTTGGCCTCTTGCAAGGAAGCAATCAAACCCACCTCCACTTCCAAGGTCAAGGACTGTTTCCCCTTCTTTTAGGGCAGCTATTGCTATAGGATTTCCGCAGCCCAGACCCATATTTGCTTTAACAGGTGCATTTGCAAGATCTTCTTCTGAATACCCAATATTCACAGATGCTTCCTTTACATTAACCGAAGTATCCCCGCAGCAGTTGGAACTGCAGCAGCATCCGCCACTTCCTGTTCCTTTTACTGCAATTTCAGTATACCTTTTCTGAATAAACTCTCTCACACTGCCCTTATCACTCATTTAAAAGTCACCATCCATATTTGTTATAGTTTACACATCTTTTCTTAATGATAAAAGGTGTCATTTATTTCGCCACTTTTTTAATTATTTTTACGATATCCTTTGGTTTTAACACCTTCCCGAAAGACACTACTTTTTCGTCAATAACAAGGCCGGGTGTGGACATGATTCCGTACTTTGCTATTTCGGCGAAGTTAGTTACTTTTTCTACTTCAGCTACAATACCGAGTTCTGCTAACGCTTCCTTTGTGTTAGCTTCGAGAGTTACACAGTTTCTACAACCTGGTCCTAATACTTTAATTTTCATAATAAAATTCCTCCTTTAAAATCCTAAATAGAACATGTAAAATGCTATTAGCAGTATAACACCGCCCATAACAAATTTTAATATTTTGCTAAATAAACCATATCTCTCACTGGATGTTACTTTTTTCACTAATCCCACAGAAGTCCCTGCTACTAATACCAATACGCTATGACCAATTGAGTATAACAGCAGGAGCAATACACCCCATGCAACATTTCCGCTCCGAGCTACAACACCAAGCAAAACAACTAATACAGGAGTTGCACAGGGAGAGGAGAATACCCCTCCTAATATACCTGCAACAAGTGCTCCTACATATCCTCTTTTTGTGGTTTTGCCGGCCAGATAAGTAGAGGGAATAAAGTCATAAACCTCCCATGTCTGCAGTGCCATCAACACCATTAAAATGCCTAGCGCAATATACCACCACTTACCTGAAGTTCCCATAAGTTTTCCAAGCAACGATGCTATTGTACCAAGTGCTGTAAAAGTAACTGCCATACCAAGTGCAAAGGTTAATGACAATTTGAATGCTTTTTTAGGATCGTTATTCCCTGTTCCGCCAACATATCCTATCACAAGAGGAACACTTGACAGTGCACAAGGAGTTACAGAAGTTAATACCCCTGCTAATAATGCTAGTAGCGGTGCAAGCCAAAAGCTCCCGGTTATGAGTGTTGACAGTGTTTCCAGCCACCGGTTTATCATTCTTCCAACCCCATTTCTTTAAGTACTGCAAGTATCATCTCTTCTATCATACCACCCTCATGAGTAGTAAATACATGCTCATTTGTATCCCTTAAAGAATACATATTCATCTGAAATACTTGTGGGTCAGATGGAGTATATGGGTTACCTTCCTTATCAAAAAACACCTGTGTAGGGATCACGCTAATAGGATAGTTTTGTGCTAGTTCCGGATACTTCCATACATCCACAAATTTAATAATTGCTTTCCCTTGCAGTTCCTTATTGAGCTTCTCTAAAACAGGAGCCATTTCCTTGCAAGGAATACAGGAATTTGCTCCGAAGTCTATCATAATAGGCAGACCATATGATTTTAATTTCTTAAGGTCAATTTCTTCAGTTACATGGAGTGCAAAATCAGGGTTATCACTTGTTATTTCTGGTAACTTATCATTGTTTTTAACAAACCATATTGCTACAATTACCGCGACAATAAGAAGCGGAATAATTATTTTGATAGAAAGCCCCTTATTCATCTTTATTCTCTTTTTATCTTCCATCAGCAGTTACCTCCACAACAGCAAGAGTTATCATCTTTCTTTTCACCATTTGGCGGTGTTCATCCTGAATTGTCTCTTACATATTGTATTGCACCATTAGGACAAAGATTACCGCAGCCATGACACCCTTGGATGCAGCCCTCAATGTTTACAACGGCAGGAGCAGGATACCAATTTTTAGCCATACTTTTTCCTCCCTATCTTACAGTAATATATATTGAAGTACATTAAACAGATAACCAACAAGGATAATGCCTACCGTACATATACCAATGAACAATGCCAGCAGTTTCGGCTTAACCGCTTTTCGCAACATAATAATGGACGGTAGCGACAGTGTGGTTACACCCATCATGAACGACAGAATTGCACCGAGTTGTGCTCCTTTGGCAAGTAATGCTTCTGCAACAGGGATAGTACCAAAAATGTCAGCATACATCGGAATTCCCACAAGAGTTGCCAATATAACAGCAAATGGATTTCTGCTGCCTAAAATACTTTCAATCCAGGATTGTGGAATCCAGTTATGGATAACAGCACCTATGCCAACTCCTATCAGTACGTACGGGAACACCTTTTTAACAGTTCCGACCACCTGTTCCCTTGCATATTCCAGACGATCTTTTAATGTTAAATCTGGGGAATCGATATCTACGCTGCTAGACGTACGAATGTACTGTTCTACTTGATCCTCCAAATGAAGCTTTTCAATGATAGTACCTCCTACTACGGCAATAATTAAACCGGAAACAACATAAACTAATGCAATTTTTGCACCGAAAATACTCATAAGAAGCACTAGTGAACCCAAGTCAACCATTGGTGAGGAAATCAAAAATGAGAATGTCACACCAATTGGAAGTCCTGCGCTGGTAAAGCCAATGAATAACGGTATTGACGAACATGAACAAAAAGGTGTTACCGTACCAAGCAAAGCTGCAATGCAGTTTGCACCGATACCATGAAAACGTCCAAGAATTTTTTTGCTCCGTTCCGGTGGAAAATAGCTTTGAATATACGAGATAATGAAAATCAGAACACCAAGTAAAACCATAATCTTAATGATGTCATAAATAAAGAATTGTACACTTGATCCAATTCTAGTCCCTATATCCAACCCTAAAGCATTTAAACCTCTACCTATTAACTCATTTAACCATTTCATGCCCAGTATTTGATACTGGAAGAAGTCCCATATAGACCTTATAACCTGCATTTTTACTCCTCCTTAAGTTCAGCATTCACAATGATGTTGCAATATCTTCTAACAATTTTTTTGCTGTTTCAAAGCCTTGTTTATTCAGTGAGTAGTGCATCCATTTTCCATCACGACGACTATCAACAAAACCGGATTCACAAAGTGTTTTCATGTGGTGTGATAATGTGGATTGTGCAATATTCAGATCCTCTAATATTTTACAAGCGCACTTCTCACCGCTTTGCAACATTTCAATAATCATTAACCGATTCGGGTCACAAAGTGCTTTAAATATTGTAGCTGTATATTTATATTTTTTATCAGATTTATTTATCAAAAATTCCACCTCATATCTATTTTTATCGATATGTTATATTATATGCTTCACATCGATATGTGTCAATATGTTTTTAAAATATTTTATAGATACTAGGTTGTAATATTAAATGACGGAGTTTTTTAATAAATATCTGGCACAATGTTTTGCTTAACATATCCTGGGAAGCATCTGACCTTCCAGCATTGGGATGATACGTTTACCTCCAATAAACGTTTTCATGCATACCATTCCCTGATGTCCGGAAATAAACCTCCCGATTATCTGAGCTTCGCTACAGTTGTCAAGAGTTTTTATATGGCGGAGAACCTTCTCTCCGCAGCCTTTTTCAACTGCAATCAGCATCCTCCCTTCGCAGGCAAGATATAAAGGATCTATTCCCAAAATATCACTAATGGCATGTACTTCACTTTTTGCCGGAATCGACTGTTCATTAGTTCTAAATCTAACCTTTGATCAATCGCTATTTCATTCAACGCAGTGGCTATACCTCATCTGGTGGGGTCTTTCATTATTTTTACATACTTAAGATTTTCAACCAAACCATTTATAAGACAACACATCGGCGCGCAGTCACTTTCCAGCCCTGTTTCAATACCCAACTCATATCTGTCTAAAAGTATGGATGTCCCATGCTCTGCAATTCCACCGGTTATAATAATCTCATCACCAGGTTCTGCCTGGCGGGGATTATAAAACTCTGAAACCATACCTATTCCGGAAGTATTGATGAAAAGACCATCGGCGCTTCCTCTTTCCACTACCTTGGTATCGCCGGTTACAATTTTTGCACCGGTTTGTTTACAAACATCACTCATAAATTTTGCGATAAGGTGCAACTTTTCAATACCGAAGCCTTCTTCTATGATAAAGCCGGCACTTAAAAAATAATGGTATTGCACCTGCTGTCACAAGGTTATTTATAGTAGCACACACAGCCAACTTCCCTATGTTTCCTCCTCTAAAAAACAAAGGCTTAACAACAAAGCTGTCGGTAGTATAAGCAAGTTTCCTCTGCTTGACTTCAAAGACAAAAGAATCCAACATGCTATTTGAATGTGGAGCATCGAAATATTTATAAAATACATTTCTGATTAACCGCTGTGTATCGGCACCACCATCTCCATGAGAAAGCCTGATTTTTTTCATCCATTATCCCCATATCTCCCATATTCCTCATACCTGAAGTGAGCTGCACATGCACCTTCTAAAGACACCATACATGG
>CAZEYH010000192.1:0-5606 GCA_964515895.1 uncultured Clostridiaceae bacterium
AAAAGGATGCTGGTAGCATGAAAAATGTTATGAAAAACTTGTTAATAGGGATATTATTTTTTATTATTTTAATACATCCATGGAGTCATGCATATGGAGCTATTGAGAATACGGATACTGTAGATACTGTAGATACTAAAGATTCTACCGATACTAAAGATGCTAAAGATACAGATTTTATTAACATGGATAATATTGAAAATAAAAATCTTGTTAAGGAGATTAGAGTTGGTCTTTTCTTTAATGATCAATCAAGGAATTTAAACACATCAGTGGCGTATTTTGACATATTTGCCGAGAAAGGACTTGATATCGGCTATAATGATGGAAAAAAGTTTACATCGTTAATTTCAATAAACGACAATACCGTAGTAACGGTTCTAAAAGATTCTTACTTTGTTATGAAAGACAAGGGTTTACTAGAATATGATCCTGATAGGGAAAATATACCTGATGGAAAAAAAGTAGGCCCTTTCCATGTTAAAATTGCTGATAATTATAAAGATTATAATCATGCAAGAACTGAGGCAAATAAGATTAGAGAAAAAGGTATAAGCGCTTATCCCGTATACAATAATGGTTCATGGTGTATTTGGACCGGCTTTTATCCAAATGAAAAGTCAGCAATAGAAGACATAGATGAAATTATTAGTAAAAAATTAGGAAACGGAGACTATGCCATTATTACTCCAAAGCCAAGTAATATTGTAGTTACATCTGATTTTGATGAGGTTTTGGCAATATTCACTGAAAATGATGGTAATCTCAGGATACATCCAAATAATGAGAATGCCCCGTATATATTTAATATTAATGGTAAAAATTATAGAGGTGTTGTTGAGGTAAAACGATTAGAATATAGTGATATGACAGTAATAAATGTGCTTCCCCTTGAACATTATTTATATGGTGTAGTACCTTGTGAAATCGGATGGGAAGTTCACCCTGAAGCTATAAAGGCACAAGCTGTTGTTGCAAGAACATATACATATAATAATCTTGGGAAATACTCCAAGGTGGGTTTTGATTTATGTAGCACAGTGAATTCACAAGTTTACAAAGGCTTTGATTTTGAAAAACAAGCGACAAATAAGGCTGTTGACGACACAGCAGGAAAAGTAATATACTATGATGGTACCATTGCACAGGTTTTTTATTTTAGTTCAAGTGGAGGAAGAACTGAAGCAGTGAAAAACGTATGGTCTTCAGATATTCCATATCTGCAAAGCGTGGAGGATAAATATGAAGCAGGCAATTCATATAATTATAATTGGGAAAAGTCGTTGACTGTTGCCAATATAAATAATATTATTACTACGCGTGGAAATGCCATAGGTGATATATTGGGAATAAATATTTCAAAAACTTCGGAAGCGGGAAGAGCAATAGAAGTAATAGTATTAGGTACTAAGGGAAAGGTAGTGCTTGAAAAAGCAAGAAGCAGAGATGTTTTAGGCTTACCAAGTCAATGGTATAATATAACTACTAATGTGGATATATCAGTGTGGGATAATGACAAAAAAAACACCGCAAAAATGCAGCCATCAGGAAAGAAGGTAATTACTAGCGAAGGTATTAAAACTATAAATTTAAATACAAAAGTTTTTCTAATGGCATCAGAAGAAACTATAGCTGAAATTACCGGAGTAGCCACCACATATACTTTTAAAGGTAAAGGATATGGTCATGCAGTAGGCATGAGCCAAGAGGGCGCAAAAGGGATGGCTAATGCAGGTTTTACTTTTGAAGAGATATTATCTCATTACTTTGTAGGAATTTATATAGAATAATTATTATAGATAGTTGCATTACAAGGTTGCTATTGTAATTTGCGTCAATTCATCTCCCGCTTGTAGAAGCGATAGACTTTTTGATGCTTTGTTAAAACAGGATATTAGTTTTTGGATAAATATCGATCTTAGTGAAAATTATTGGGAAGGAGAAAATTATACAAATTAATCAATGAATGTTAAGGACTTTTATTATCATCTTCCTGAAGAGCTTATTGCACAGGAACCTACAAAACAGAGAAGTATGTCAAGGTTACTAGTGATGGACAGAGAAACAGGAAAAATTGAACACAGGATATTTAAAGATATAATAAATTATCTTAATAAGGGCGATTGTCTTGTGTTAAACGATACAAGGGTAATACCGGCCAGATTATTAGGGAAAAGAGAAGATACCGGAGGTAAAATCGAGTTTGTACTTTTAAATCAGGTGGAAGGCAAAGTATGGGAAGTCATTTTAAAACCCGGTAAACGGGCAAAACCCGGGTCGAAATTTATCTTTGGAGATGGCCTTTTGAAAGCTGAAATAATTGATATAGTAGATGGTGGCAATAGACTGGTAAAGTTTGAATATGATGGGATATTCCAACAGATACTTGATCAACTAGGTATTATACCTCTTCCACCTTATATAACAAAAGAAATCACTGATTCTGAGAGATATCAGACTGTGTATTCCAGAATAAAGGGTTCTTCTGCTGCACCTACTGCAGGCCTCCACTTTACTAAAGAACTGTTGGAAGATATTGAGAATAAAGGCATAGAGATAGCCTTTATTACTTTGCATATAGGGCTTGGAACTTTCAGACCCGTTAAAGTTGAGAATATTGAAGATCACCATATGCATTCCGAATACTTTCAAATTAATGAAGAAACGTGCAAAAAAATAAACTCTACAAAAAGAGCGGGGGGAAGAGTTATCCCTGTAGGGACTACAAGCTGTCGTGTGTTGGAAACAGTGGGGGATGAAAAAGGATTTCTAGAGCCCATGGAAGGAACTACAGATATTTTTATATATCCCGGATACAAGTTTAAAGTAATTAATGGATTGATAACGAACTTTCATCTTCCGGAATCTACATTGATAATGTTAGTTAGTGCTTTTGCAGGGAAAGATAATATTATGAATGCATACAGAGTTGCTATAGAGAAAAAATATAGGTTTTTTAGTTTTGGCGATGCAATGCTAATTAGGTGATATAATGTTACTAGCTAATTTAATTCTAATCAACAGAAGGACTTCAATGAATAGAAAGTGATAGAAAGGTGATTAAATGACAGCTGTAAGATACGAGTTAATAAAAAAATGTAAACAGACAGGAGCAAGACTAGGAAGAGTACATACTCCACATGGAAGCTTTGATACTCCTGTATTTATGCCTGTTGGGACTCAAGCTTCGGTTAAAACCATGTCTCCGGATGAGTTGAAAGATGTAGGTGCCCAAATAATTTTAAGTAATACATATCATTTGTATATGCGTCCTGGGCCTGATATTGTAAAAGAGGCAGGAGGACTCCATAAATTTATGAATTGGGATAGATCTATACTCACTGATTCAGGGGGGTTTCAGATTTTCAGTCTAAGTAGTCTTAGAGATATTCATGAAGAAGGAGTTACATTTAGATCCCATATAGATGGTTCAAAGCATTTTATTACTCCTGAAAAAGCTATAGAAATCCAAAATAATCTTGGTGCTGATATCATAATGTGCTTTGATGAATGTGTCTCATATCCTGCCGAATTTGACTATGTTAAGAGGTCAGTAGAAAGAACTACCCGTTGGGCAAAACGGTGCAAAGCATTTCACCAATATACGGAGAAGCAGTCTTTGTTTGGAATAGTACAGGGAGGGACATATAAGGAGTTAAGAGAAAAAAGTGCTCATGAAATAATGGAAATTGGTTTTCCCGGCTATGCCATAGGAGGACTTAGTGTAGGTGAGCCTACCGAGGAAATGTATGCAATGCTGGAATGTACAACACCTCTTTTGCCGAAAGATAAGCCAAGGTATCTTATGGGTGTAGGCAGTCCCGATTATCTTATAGAAGGAGCAATACGGGGAATTGATATGTTTGATTGTGTGCTCCCCACACGAATTGGTAGAAATGGTACGGTAATGACAAGCAGTGGAAGAATTATTGTAAGAGATGCCAAATATGCCAGGGATTATTCCCCCTTGGACCCTGAATGTGACTGTTATACATGTAAAAATTTTACCAGGGCATATATAAGACATTTACTTAAATGTAACGAAATTCTTGGAATGAGGCTTACTACATTGCATAATATAAAATTCTTATTAGACTTGATGAAAAATATTAGACAAGCTATAATAGAAGACAAACTCGGAGAATTTAGAAAAAAGTTCTTTAATTCTTACGGGTATGATGATAAAATGTAGTGTACATATTAATTTTAAAATTATAATTAAAGGAGGACAGACAAATGGATGAAACTGCTGGCCTAGGGGCCATGGGAGGTATTGGTTTTGTAATATATATTGTTTTTATAATAGGTATTATGTATTTATTGGTGTTTCTGCCTCAAAAGAGACGTGATAAAAAAGCACGTGAAATGATAAACTCTTTGAAGGTGGGAGACAAGGTCATAACAATAGGTGGTGTATCCGGTAAAATAATCAACATAAAGGATGATGAAGTAACAGTAGAAACCGGTGTCGAAAAAACAAAAATCATACTTAAGAACTGGGCTATTAAGGAAATCGACAAGCCAATAGAAGCGTAAAGCACGTAAACCAATAAAAACATAAAGTAAGCAAACCAATAGAAGTACAAAGCAAGTAAAATAATATGGCAAATATTGATTTCAAAGTTATATAATTAGGAAATCGTATAATGCCATATTTTTATTATATACAGAAAATGTACCTTCTTTATTATAAAGGAAAGAATAATTTCTAATTATATGTTCTTATAAAGGTCAATATTAGTTGTTCTATTATTAGCTGTATCTAAATAGATTATATTAGGATTAGTAATTATAGTCTATTGGAGGTACGAATATGGTTAGGCAAACATCTCAAAATTTAAAGGTTCCGGAAAGACAAAACTCAACATTTATTGCTTTAATGAAAGGAATCATATATGGTTATATAATAACAGTTCCTATTTTTATTGCTTTTGCATTAGTATTAACTTATACAAAATTTCCCGAAAAATATATCTCACCTGTGGTTATAATAACTACAATAATTAGTGTGATTTTTGCAGGTTCAGCATCGGCAAAAGGTTCGCAAAACAAAGGCTGGCTTCTTGGTAGTGTTGTAGGATTGCTTTACATGATAATATTATACTTATCAAGCAGCATTGCATTCAATAATTTTTCAATAGATAGGTATGTTTTGATTAATGGTTTAATAGGAATGTTATCAGGTGCAATTGGTGGGATTGTTGGAACGAATAGTAAAACCAAAACAAGATCAAGGATTAAACCAAAGACAAAAATAAAAAAAAGAAGAGGAAAATACACTCGAAAATAAACCCTTAAACTCTTTTCAATACTTGTCAACTATGCTATAATAAACAGGAATGGGACATCCTGTTTATTAATAAAAAAGGAAGGTGAATACCTAAACAATGAAACATATAAAAACAATAAATACTTCTACACTAAAGAATACTGCAAAAAACGGCGGATGTGGTGAATGTCAGACATCCTGTCAGTCAGCATGTAAAACATCATGTACTGTAGGTAATCAGAAGTGTGAAAAGAATTAATTTGGGTTGTTAAACAATCATAGGGTCGGGGACATTCCGCAACAAGGAATACCTAGGTATAGCGGATGTCCCTATTTT
>CAZEYH010000193.1:0-5601 GCA_964515895.1 uncultured Clostridiaceae bacterium
AGTGTGATGAAGAGTGTGAACATGAAATTTATATGGTTGAATGTCCGTACTGCTTTGAAATTATTGAACTGAAAAAAGAAATGTTTATTAATGGAGAAGAAGGTATAGTGGAGTGCCCTAAATGCCATGAAGGTATTGATGTAGAATGGATATATGATTGTGATGACTAATAGATAAATTAAAAAGCTAAATATAAAAGCAGGTTTTTCAATTAAAATTGGACAACCTGCTTTTTTTATGTCATAAAATTGGACAAATATAAATATTAATATATTGATATTGAAGTAGGAAACCGGAAGTGGGAGGTTAGAAATGGATTTACATTTCAATAAATACAATAATATTATTAGATATATTTCAAAAGAAATCCGGGAAGTTTTACTTAAAGCTAATCTCGAAAGACTGGATCATCTTGAAGAAATAAGACTTAGAGCAAATAAACCTCTCATTTTGCAAAATTACTATGAAGACTGGTTTGTTAATAATGAAGGAAATTTAGTGAAAAGTCAAAGAAATGCTTTTATTGTGAAACAGGAAGAGATATTGAGAACTCTTGAGATAATGAGCAGAAATTCTATTTATGCTTTTCAAGATGATATAAAAAATGGTTTTCTAACTTTACCTGGGGGACACAGAGTAGGGATAGCAGGCAAAGCTGTAATAGAAGGTAAAAACGTAGTTAATATAAAAGATATTACAAGTTTGAACATTAGAATTTCCAAGGAAATACAGGGATGTTCCTTGGAAATAATAAAACATATCACAAATAACAAAAATGAAATTTATAATACATTGATTGTATCACCACCTCAGTGCGGAAAAACAACAATGCTGAGGGATCTGGCTAGAGTTTTAAGTAATGGAGTAAAGGAAATAGGCTTTAAAGGAATAAAAGTAGGACTAGTAGACGAACGTTCGGAAATTGCTGCCTGTCATAGAGGGATTCCCCAATTTGATGTAGGCATACGTACTGATGTTCTTGACAGATGCCCAAAGTCAACCGGCATGATAATGATGATTCGTTCTATGTCTCCTCAAGTTATTATAACAGATGAAATAGGAGACCAAGGGGATAAAGACTCAATTTTAGCCATATTAAATGCAGGCATAAAAATAATTACTACGGCTCATGGGTTTAATATATCTGAGTTTAAAAGCAGAAGGGAAGTTTTGTATCTAATAGAAGAAGAAGTTTTTGAAAGGTATATTGTTTTAAGTAGTGCTAATGGACCTGGAACAGTTGAAGAGATAATTGATGGGACTAATATGAATATTATTTACAAGAGAAACAATAGGAGAGATTATTTATGATATTAAAAATAATAGGAAGTATTATAGTGATAACTGCATCAAGCTTTATTGGTGTTTTTATATCTAAAGACTGTTCGAAAAGACCTTTGCAATTAAAATTATTGCAAAGCCTGATCCAAATGTTAGAAAATGAGATCCGTTTTCTTTCAAACTATATTCCGGATGCCTTTAAAAGAATTTCTGAATCAGTTGACAATCCGGTAACAGAATTTTTTAGAGCTACAATTGATAATTTAAATAATGACTCCGGCTTAAATGCATCACAAGCATGGGAAATGGCAATTTCAAGCAATATATATAAGACAGCTTTAAATAGAGAAGATAGAGATATTCTAATTAATTTTGGAAAAATGTTAGGGAATTCGGATATTGAAGGCCAAATAAAAAATATTGGATTCGTACTTCATCAATTAAGTCTGCAAGAAAAGAAAGCTGAAGAAAATAAAAAGAAAAATGAAACTCTATATAAAACACTAGGTTTCTTAGGGGGTATTGCAGTAGTATTAATTTTAATTTAATACTTAAGGCGCCTTGAATTTCATTAGAAAGTCATTTTATGACTTTCTGAGTCATAACCAATTATAACAAGATGAGAGGAAAGATAAGATAATGAATATAGATCTTATTTTCAGGATAGCAGCGATAGGTGTATTAGTATCAATCCTTAATGCAGTCCTAAAACAGTCAGGTCGGGAAGAACTTGCAATGCTGACAACCTTGTCAGGGTTGATATTAGTATTACTCATGGTTGCAAAGGAAATTGTAAATCTGTTTAATATTATTAAGACAATGTTTAATTTCTAACTTGTATAAGGTGGATGATAGGAATTGGATATACTGAAGATAGTGGCATTTGGAATTGTAACAGTCATTATAATAACAACTTTAAGAACACTCAAACCGGAAATTGCCATACAGGCAAGTGTAGTTGCAGGTATAATAATATTTATTTTAGTTATTGGAAAACTTGCACCGGTAATTGATTTGATAAAAATTTACTCCGGAAGGGCCAATATTGACATACAATATGTACCGGCATTGCTAAAAATCATAGGCATTGCTTATATAGCTGAATTCGGTGCAGAAATATGTCGGGATGCCGGAGAAAATGCAATAGCATCAAAAATCGAACTTGCAGGGAAAGTTTTAATCGCAATAATGGCTATTCCAATTATTACATCCTTACTTGAACTAGTCATAAAAATTATACCTTAGGTGGGAGGAAAATGAAGACAAGTAACGAAAGAAAGGAAATAATTTTGAGTTACATATTTGTTATTGCCTTAATTATGACAGTTTTATTTTTTCAATTTGTTTTTGTTAAAAGTGTTAATGCTCAGGAAAAAGATTATAAGGAAGATTCAACTATTGAAAACATACAGAAAGAATTATTGGAAGATCAAATTCAATCACCGGAAATCAAGTTGTTAAGGGAATATATTGAAGATTATTCTTCCAATCAGATGAAAAAAATTTTTGATAAGTATAGTCCTGAAAAGATGATGCAGGATGTAATAAAAGGAAAAATAAGATTTAGCATAAGAGATTTGGTAAAGAGGTGTTTCGTTTTATTTACGCAAGAAATATATCTTAATATTAATATTTTAATTAAACTTGTTATACTTATTGTTTTGTGTGCATTATTGAAGAATTTACAGAGCTCTTTCTTAAAAGAGAGTGTAGGAGAACTTGCATTCTTTATATGTTATATAGTAGTAGTGTCTTTTTTGGTTATAGGTTTTAAAGAAACTTCAGAGCTTGGTGTTAATGTAATTGATAAAATGGTTGGATTCATGTATGCTACAGTGCCAATAATGATTACTCTGCTTATTTCCGGTGGTAATGTAGTATCAGGGGGAATTTTCCAGCCAATTTTGATAATGGCTGTTGAAATATCTGCAATAGTCATAAAAAATGTATTTATACCCATTGTATTCCTGTCAACTGTACTTTCTATAATAAATAATATATCTGATAAAATTCATTTATCAAAACTAGCTGAGCTTATCAAGAAAACTGGCACTGTACTAATAGGAATTATACTGACAATTTTTGTAGGCATAGTCACTATTCAAGGTTCAGTGGGATCTGTAGCTGATGGTGTTGCAAGCAAAACAATAAAATTTGCTATAGGTACCTTTATCCCTGTAGTAGGTGGATACCTATCAGATGCTGCCGATACAGTAATTGGCTGCTCCCTTTTAATAAAAAATGCTGCCGGTGTCATAGTTTTGATGGGAATAATTGCAGTATGCCTCATACCAATTATGAAAATTGCAGCAATAGTTTTGCTTTATAAAGCAACCTGTGCATTAGTAGAACCTATATCGGAAAAAAGAATAACTGATTGTATAAACGATATTGCAAATTCCATGATACTTATTATAGGGTCGGTGGCTGTAGTAGCGTTTATGTTTATAGTTTCTATTACTGCTATTATTGCTGCAGGTAATATGTCAGCCATGATAAGGTGATTTTCTAGAGGTGGAGGTTGGAAGTAGGATGTGAGAAGCAAGAGATAAAATGCTAGAGGTAAGGGTAATGGAAAATGATTAATGGAGTATGGAGTAATAGCATATTGGATGTTGAATAGTAAATAGTGAGTAATAGATAGTAAACAAATATGGATTGGATGCATTGTATAAGAGATATGAGATCGGATATGAAGTGTATTTGAAATAGAATAGGGAGGAATAAGGTGTTTAAGCATCTGATGGTAAAATGATAGAGTTTTTGAAAAGCTGGGTTTTAAATATAGCTACCATAGCCATTCTTTTAGTGCTTATTGAAATATTAATACCTTCAGGAAAAACAAAAAAACTTGTGAATTTAATATCCGGGTTTATTTTAATCATTACAATTATTCAACCTTTTTTTAAAATCTTGTGGAAAGATAGCAGTTTTGGTTGGATAAATGAATTAGATAATAGTTTTACCGGTTTATTTAACATAGATATTAGCAAAGGAGAATTTAGGGAAGAACAGATACATCAGATTATTAAGGTCTACAGAAAGAGAGTTGAAAACCAGATTTCAGAGATTGCAAGAGAAGTTGAATGTGTTAAAGATGCAGAAGCTGATATTATTCTAAACGAAGATTTTAGTTCTCCCAAATTTGGAGAGATAAAAAGGATTTATGTTTACCTTGAAGTTGATTGCATAGAACAGGAAAAGAAATATGAAAATGAAGGAGAAACAGCTATAGATAAGGATTTTAGTATAACTCCCATAAAAGAAATAAGTGAAGTAAAAATCCGTATAGGAAAACAAGGTTTTGAACCGGAAAACCATATTATAGAGAAATACAAAAACGATTGTGTAATCATGTTGGAAGAAAAGCTTAATAGAGCTTTCATGTTAAAAAAAGAAGATATAGTTATATCTTTCAAATGAAGAAAGGTGGGGGTTTTAAATGGGCAAAATATTAGAATATATCAAAAACATGATGTCAAATCAAGATAAAAAGAAAGTAGTGGAAAATTGTATTATTTTTATAGTAATAGGTATTATAATCATTGTTGCCGGAGGGATAATTTTTAAGAAGAAAGATACCGGTATCGGACGGGAATATTTACAGGAAAACAGAACAAATATGGGTTATGATAAAGAAAGTATTGGAATTTCAAAAGATGATGAAGATTGCAGTATGGAAGAAAAACTGGAAAAAATTTTATCTCAAATAGCAGGTGCAGGCAAGGTTAGTGTTATGATTACATATGTTTCAGGAAGTGAAAAAGTTCCTGCATATGATATCAGAAAAAGTGAAAATAATACTAACGAAGAAGATGAAAGAGGAGGATCAAGAGTAATCACCCAGAGAGATTTAGACGAAAAGATAGCTTACGAAGAAATTCAGAGTGGTACAAAAAGACCAATAATCTTAAAAGAAAAAGAACCTGAAGTAAAAGGTGTGATTGTTGTTGCAGATGGAGCGAATGAACCTGTAGTAAAAGAGAATCTTATTAGGGCTATACAAACACTTATGGATGTTCCGGTTCATAAGGTCCAAGTTTTTGCTAGAAAACAATAAATAGCGGACAAGTTTTTGTGAAGCAGATATAATATGGTTATTACCCGAAAAGTCATGAAATGACTTTCTAAGGAACAATCATAAATTTGCTTTAATAAGAATATATATATGAGTGAAAAGTGATAATAAGAGAAATGATATTGTAAATATAATGGAAAGAGGGGGTTTTATGGTGACAGTTTTAAAAAGACGTCAAATTATTATATTGGCCCTTGTGGTCATGATAGTTGTTGCAGGTTATATACAGTATAGCTACAAGA
>CAZEYH010000194.1:0-5520 GCA_964515895.1 uncultured Clostridiaceae bacterium
AAAACTCAAAATCAAAATAATAAAACTCATCCGCCTTAGTTCTCTTCATGGTTTCATTGTATATATCAAAAAAAGTCTTTATGTTTTCTTTGGTAATCTCATTTCCTCGAAAGAAATCAGTTTTGAGATTATAGCTTGCACCTTTCTTAATAGATCTTCTTACTCGAGAAGCAAAAGACTTTTCCCACACAGAGTCCAAACCATCAGCCAAATTAATGTAAACGTTATCCAAAACATCGACTTGATTTGTATAATCATGAAAACATCTGTTTTTTATGAGTGGGCAATAACGAACAAACTCTGTAACAATTTTTTGCTGAGTTAAATATTCTTGAAGCTCCCTGTTGAAAGCTACATTAAAGCCAGAATCAGAGGTCTTCCCAATTGGACCATTGTATCCGTATGCACCAATGATATCATAGTAATCGTCATCAAGCTGATATCCGATTTCATTTATATTCTTCTTTATAAAAGGATAAAACAAGAAATTATCATCATCTTTATACATCGTAAAACACAAGGGTTTTCCTCCTTCTACTTCAGTATATGATCTATAGTATTCAGAAGAGAAAAAAGGTGATTTACTTGATGGGTCTAATAATTGATAAAGCCTATCCCATTGCTTTGAATTTATCATGTTATTGATAATGTGATTTGTCATCTATATTTCGTACTCTTCCAATAGCTCTTCAAATTCTTCTCTCAATATCGAAAGTACCACATAATTCTTATATCCGCCGTTTACATAAGACGCTCGCCTCAAGATTCCTTCTTTTTTATAATTACATTTTTCATGCATTCTTAAAGATCCAATATTATCCTCATGTACATGTGCCCAAATACGTTCCAAACCCTTGTCGTGAAATGCATGTTTTAAAATTAAGACTCGAGCCTCTGTAGCATAGCCTTTTCCCCAATGTTCTCTTGCTCCCATAAATGTAGGACAATGTCCTGACTTATTAAGATAATCAATACTGTTTAAAAAAACACATCCTATGGGTTCATCTGATTCTTTAATGCAAATCATACAATTCACATTTTCTTTATCAAATATTTTTGACTCTACCCATTTTTGTTCATTCAGAGTAGAAGTATATCTAAAAGTCCCACTGAAATAGTGCCCAATTTCTACATCATTTCTCCATTTATGAAGTAGCTTATAGTCTTCAGGTTCAAATGCTCTCAAATATATTCTTATTTTTTTCTTCATTATCATCTCCTTGAACTTGGTGTATTCACCAGCCTATCTGCAATCTCACGTGCTACACTCAAATCTCCAGCAACCGAATCCTTAAACATTGTAAGCTCATTCATCAATATCCAAGCAGGTCTTGTCATCACTTTATTTTCATTTGTTTCTTTCAAAAACAACTCTCGCTCTTTATAATTTTCTAATAATATAGCATTTAACCAATAGTTTGATCTCGAATGATCCGGTTCTGCGATGTATTCCACTTCACTCATTTTTTCGAAAAACTCTCGATATTGTCTCGCGGTGTCTCTTTTGTTTTTCAAAACATCATCAAGACGTTCCATCTGTGCACACCCCAATGCAGCGTTTACATTTGGCATACGATAGTTATATGCTATCATATCATGTTCAAACTTCCATGGATGTGGCTTCTTTGCAGTGGTTGTAATATGTTTTGCAAGCGGTCCTAGTTCATCATCATTGGTAAGAATCATGCCGCCGCCACCGGTTGTAATAGTTTTATTTCCATTGAAACTTAGGATACCTAACTTACCAAAGGTTCCGGTATGCTGTTCTTTGTAATAGGATCCTAAAGACTCAGCTGAGTCCTCAACAACCGGTATATGATATTTATTGCATACCTCAATTATCTCATCAATCTTGCAAGGATGACCAAAACTATGCATGGGAACACACGCTGAAATTCTCCTTAAACCGTTAACACCTGTTAAGGGTTTCTCAGCATCACTTGCAAAAGGCATACGTTTAGCCCAGCGTAAATAGTCTTCTCTAAAATGAGATAATATTTGTTCATCCTGACTTTGTTCTTTACTTTTACTTTTCATTCCATTTTCACTTGCGTCTTTATGGGGATAATAAAAACATACACCGTTTTGTACCATTGTGTTTTCAGTAAGCCACGTTTCCAACGCCACAGGAGACATACCCAAGGTATCTCTATCTATATCCACAAAAATGGAATCTGCTCCACAATACGATATGGCATTGCAGGTTGCCACAAATGTAAGCGGTTGTGTGATCACCAAATCATCTTGCTGAACTCCGGCAAGCTTTAATGCCACATGAAGTGCGGAAGTGCCATTCACAGTAGCTATGGCATATTTTGCACCGGTATGTTCTTTTATCATTTCTTCAAATCTATCAACAAATTTGCCAACAGATGACACAAATGTACTATCAATACACTCGTTGAGATATTTCTTTTCGTTCCCGCCAAAGTATGGCTCATGAAGTGGAATGAAGCCTTTATTCGGGTACAAGGAACGGACAAAGTCTATTATGTGTTTATATTTCATAGTTTTTCCTTCCGCGAATTTACGCGAATATCCAAAGCGAATGTTCGCCAGTATTTAACCTTTATTCGCTGTTTAATAGCAGCCTGATTCGCGATCATTGGCGGTTAATCTTTTTCTTTTAGCGGGTTCAGTATCAATCAAATATTTTTATATTTCGGACTATCCGGATCAGTAATAATCCCATCTTCCAAAATTTTTATGATTTCTTTCATACCATCCGGCACAATTTTTGTAATTTCAAATCCTAAAGTGTTTTTAATCTTTTCAAAAGCGACCCTATAATCTCTCGGATCTTCATCTTTCTGGACATATTTCACCTTCATTTCAGGCAGAAGAACCTGCAACTCATCAACAAGCATTTTTTTCTGATAGTTTTCGTTTGTATCTCCTACGTTGAAAACATCTTGCTTCACCTTTTCAGACTCAGCCTCTATTACAGCAATGCAAGCTCTGGCAAGATCTTCTACGTGGCAATATGGACGCCAAAATTGTTCTCCAAAAATCACAAGTTCTCTACCTAAGGCAACATCCCTGGTAAACTCATTCACTGTAAGATCAAATCTTAGTCTCGGTGAAAGACCGTAAACAGTAGAAAACCGCAGTGCTGTTGGCATAAAATCTTCACGATATTTCCCTTGTAACAAATAATTCTCAAACTTTACCTTTAGCTCTGCATATAATGACACAGGCTTCAACGGCGAATCTTCTGTTATCAGTTCATCGCCTTCCATTTTCCCATAGTTGCTGCAAGTGGAAGCAAACACAAATCTTTTAACATTGTCTTCTGCATGAGCTGCATCAAGCAATCCAACCGCACCATCCCAATTTATCGACTCGGCAAGCTCGGGATCTTTTGCGCAGGCCGGATCACCCACTATAGCAGCCAAGTGTACGACTGCATCTACATCCTTAAGAATAGGCTTAATAGTCTCAATATCTCTGATGTCAGCTTTATGGAAACTAAACTTGGGGTGATTATATACTGAGATGATGGCATCTCCCCCAAACATCAAACTATCAACACCTACAACTTCATAACCTTTTCTCAAAAGCTGGTTCACTAAAACCGAACCAATATATCCGGCCGCACCTGTCACCATTACTTTCATCTTAAACTCCTTAAATATCCTTATTTTTATTATTTTTTAAAAGAGAATCAACATACTTAGCTATCGCAAGGCTTGCTGTAAGCCCCGGAGATTCAATGCCAATCAAATTTATCATACCGGGAAGTCCTTTATCAGTTTCCTCGGATATATAAAAGTCTCTAAATCCATCTTTTGGACCTTGCAACTTAGGACGAATTCCACAGTCATCAGGCATAAGTTCTTCTTTACTGACATCCATATATCTATTAACGGAACTGTAGAACTCATCAAAATATCCCTCATCAAACTGATAATCAATCTCATCTAAATAAAAGGCATTTGGACCAAACCTAACCTCTCCTGCTAAATTGATCGTGAGATGGATACCCAGGAAAATTCCTTTGGGATCTGCAACTGGATAAATAAGGTGCTCAACGCCTTTAATTTTTGTCGTTTTATAGTATTGCCCCTTACACCAATGCATTCGCAACCTATATTTATCTATATCTATGCCTGCCATTGTAGCAACACTGTCTCCCCATAATCCTGCCGAGTTAATCACATTTTTGCATTGAAATATCTGCCCATCGGCAAAATGAAGTTCATACATGTTGTCGTTTCTTATGATACTCATTAGTTCATTACCATATACAACAAAAGCTCCCTGTTCCTCAATCAAGTGTTCCAGCTTTTCCATAAATTTATGAGTATCAAATATCCCGGTCGATGAAATATGGAGCCCTGCTACGCATTTTGCAAGAGGCTCCATTTCCTGAACCTCTTCTTTAGTAATCAATCGAAATCCTTCACATCCGTTAGCATCTCCTCGTCTTACATAATCATGCAAAACCTCGATTTCCTCCTCATTCGTCGCAACAATTATCTTTCCTGTCTTCTTAAAGGGAATTGCATTTTTTTCAAGAAAATCATAAAGCAACTCATTGCCTTGAACGCATAGTTTTGCTTTTAGCGAGCCAACATCATAATAATGTCCGGCATGAATTACTTCACTATTCCTACTACTCGTATGTTTTCCAAATCCGGTTTCCTTTTCTACAACTACTAAATCAGGGTTTGTCTTCGATAACTCATAAGCTATTGCCAGCCCTATTGCGCCGGCTCCAATTACAACAGTATCTATATATTCCATATTATCCTTTATGCTTAATATTTAAATTGTCTTTCCCAAGCGTTGTTTAATACGAAAATCAAGCTATTCCTTGGATTAATTTTTATCACTTCTGCTCAATATGATTTTGGCATTAGCCTCGATCAGTCAAATAAAACAAACTGATCGAGGCTTTAGAGGATGATTGTTTATTGACAATCATGTGTTCCAATGAATTCATGCTGGAAAACACTGTCTTAGAACTTTATTTATAGCAGGTTTCTGTAAAGCATTAAACCTAACAGCAACCTTATCTATTGTTAGACTCAAAGAGTCATAAGCATTTTCTTTCATGTAGTCTATATCCAAACGTAGAGTTAGTTGGCAGAGTAGCTCCATCAAGCAGGCATAGGCATAAAAGTGAGCTTGATCATTGCTACTTACTCTTGCTAAACCATAAGCAATATTTGAGCTTACTGATACAGCGGATCTTTGAACTTGACTGATCAAACTATATTTCTCTTATTCCGACAACATTTTTGTCATTAAATAAATCTCTTTAACAAGCTTTGCTTGTGAGTCATAGACAGTTGTAATACGACACTTAACAACACGAATCCACCAATGTCACTCAACATACCTCATCAGCTTATCAACTAAACTTCTCTTGATATATTTCCTGCGCCAATTCATAATCTTTTACTTGCCCAATATCCAACCAATACTCCTCAATCGGATAATGCGTAATCGGAATACTGTTATCAATAAGCTTCAAAATCAATTTATCCATTCCAAAATACTCATCTTTTGGTATGT
>CAZEYH010000195.1:0-5436 GCA_964515895.1 uncultured Clostridiaceae bacterium
ATTGATTCTTTTTCAAAATTAAAAGTAAGCCCTAAAAGCTTTGCATGTTTAAAACTCTCTCTTATAGCAGGGTCATCAACCTTATATCCAAGAAGGCCCCCCACAATTGCCCTGTCAGTACCATGCCCTTTATAAGTATTAGCAAAAGAGCCGTGAAGCTTTATAGATGCATGCTTAACGTCCTCTCCAAGAAGCTTTCTTGTAACAGCTGCAATCCTTACCGCGCCTGCTGTATGTGAACTTGATGGTCCAACCATTATAGGACCGATAATATCAAAAACATTCATGATATATCCCCCGTCTAAACCTCAATCCCTCAAATATATCTGCATTTCAATCTTTAGCCAATTTCCCAACCGTTCTTTATCTTCAACAATTCCATAAATCAACTTTCCCGCATCCATAAGGCGTGCAATAATTTCATTGTTTTTTCTTGGAACATAACCAACTTTATTACCTTCATCATCTTTTATTACTATGGCCAATTTGTCATGCTTATTTTCGGGTTCACGAAAAAAATTGAGTCTTGTCCCTTTAATAAGATTTTCACTAATTTGATCGATATTATCAATATAAGTAGTTCCAGCTATATGTGTATCAATTAAAAATGTTTCTTTCGAGAATGGCTTTCCTAATTCAAGGCCGCCTTTTTCACCGATAATACTAATTAATCCTCCATCTTCCGGCTTAATTATGTTTGACACTTTGACCACCTCAATTCTTATATTCGCCGTTAGCAGGCTTTAGCATAACTGAATATGCATTTAACCCCTCAAGTACCATTTTAGCTTCTTTAATCGATTCATGAAGTTCTTCTTGTTTGCTACGTATTTGTTCTTCATCTGCTAAAAAACTTACTACATTAAATGGAAAAGCTTTTTTTATCTTTTCAATATCCAGTAACAAGTCCTTTATCTTATTCTGTAAAAATTCTACCTTAGTTTTAAGTACATCAATCTCATTTTTATCATCATCCATATTTTCCGTATTTTCTATTGCTTCATTATCTAAAACCAATTCATATAAGACTTTTAACATCTCAATATTACCTGTCTCATAAGCATCAGTTACCTTGTTCCATAAAGCTTTTTGTTCTTCACTGAGATTATCATTCACATCAGGATGTATAAGTTTCACAATAGCACGATAAGTTTTTTTCAATTCAACAGTTTCTTCGGCAGTAAGCTTTTCACAGTCTTCAAGATAGTTAGCAACATCAATATCCGATGCCATTTGCTTTAGTTTTTCTATATACTCTTCATACTCTTTGTCAAGCTGTTTCTCTATGTGTTCTTCGTCTATAGGCACTTGAAGATTGATACAGGCCTGTATCATATCAATTTTACGTCTTGCACGGGCTATACTGCACTCAAGTTTAAACAATTCATATTCCAGTCTGCCAATTTTCATAATATACTCAGTTTTTAAAGCCACCGCTTGATGGCATACCAGGTCTGCCCGATCTTCAATTATTATAGAAATTTGGTTTTTCAATGTCATGTATTTTTTATATAAAGCTTCATATTGAGGATCTACAATTAATTTCAATATAGCACCACTCCTAAATATCGAGTACATTGCTTATTATACAATATTTTTAGGGAAAATACAGCTTTTTAATTAAATTACATCTTTAAATTACCTATTATATGTCTTATAATCCGTATAGTCTGTATAATCTTCAATAATTCTATGATAGTTTGTAAAAACTATGGAGCATCTCTATATTAACAGCAAATTAAATGCTATGCCTAATTCCCGGAAAAAGGATGTCCAAAATCAAGCACAGCATTTACCCCAATGTTTTTTCATATTTTGCTTTAAGTTTGCTGATTGTTTTATTAATCGTTATATTCCGCTTTCCAAAGGCCATGAAGATTGCAATATGCAAAAGCGATTTCCAATTTGTCGTCATCAGTGAGAGCAAATTCAACAGATGGTTTGTTGTTTGCTGTAAGAATTTTACGCTGGCCGCCTTTCTCAGTCTGGATATATACCCAGCTTATATAATGATGCTCTACCATCGGGTGTGGTACGGAACTAATATCAACAGTTACCTTGTTGCCATCAACCTTAATAATAGGAACATGCTTTTCTACCGCTGCATCAGTTGTATTGGCTGCAAGTTCTTCCATGTTTTCACCGCAGCATTTTATGGGAACACCGGTATTCTCAATGAACCCGATAAGATTTCCGCAGCGTTTGCAAATGTAAAATTGTTGACGTTCTCTTTTCATTTCAAGATCATCCCTTCAGTTAATTATTTTAGTTTCTTATGATATATATTCACTTAATTTCGGTTCTTGAAACAAAAATAATTAAAAAATACTCGAAGATGCTGCGGCTGTTTTATTTAGCCAATCTAATTTTACAATTCTATCAAAGCCGATTCTCTTAAGCTTTTATTTCTCCCTTTTTCATCTATCCAATTAATACAAGAAACGGTGTGCCATTTCATTAACCATTTTATCTATACCCGAAAGGTGCTTCAGAATCTTTAACCTAATACCAGTCTTATTACAAAAATCATATAATATAGCAGCCATTGCTTCATTTCTTATCTGTATTTCTTTCGGGATGCCGTTTTCCAAGCATATACCAATCAGCTTTTCAAGGACAACATTAGCATCATCATCAATACTTTGGTATATTTCATAATCTATGATAGCTTCTGATTTTTGATCCGTAATTACAAACATCCTTGGGAAATACGGACGCTCGCCTCTATCATCCTGAACAGGTGAAGGCATATATAAGGTATCCACCTGAAAGGAAATATTACCCCTACTTCCTGCTTTTTTTATCCTTTGAATAAGCACATCATCGGTAATTATTGCCGGAGCATATGAAACCATTGGAATTTCCAACTGTATCTCTTTGCTAAACCATTCAAGTTTGCCACTTTTCTCTTCGCTATACCTTAAAATGGTTTCCCCTTGCTTCATATTCATCCTCAGTTGGCCAGTCATCACATTGGTTGCTACAAAGAGTGTTTGCTTAAGAGCATGGGTTAGAAAAATGCATTCTTCTTGGTTTATATGCCAAGGATTATAGCCAGGTTCAAGCCGGCGGAACATAGGCCAAGCATTTCTGCCCCGGAATGATAATCCCAGATCCTTTATTTTCTTTCTATCTTTGGTACTTAACATGTCTCTATCTTCAAAGGAACACATAATACAGTTTTGGTAGTGTAGTGCTTGATGACTGGATATATTATCTGCATTTTCCATCAATTGGCAAAAGCCGAAGAATCCTTCATCACCAAGGTATACGCCAAGTGCATAGTACTCCCCTGCCTTTCCCATAACTGAACAATACCCCATCGTCTTATCTTTAGGGTTTTCAACACATATAATGTCAGCATCGTAAAGCCATTTCCAAGGTCCTACCTTTTTAAAATCCGCTGCTGCCAAGTACAACTCTTTTAACTGTTCATCTGTTGGTTTGTTGTGTTTTTCCATGTTCCAACAACTCCCTTTCTTGTATTTCAATTCATCATTGCTTAAATCAGCTCTGCATCTCACTACAATATTTCAGATAATATTCCTCTCCATCCACACACTCTACATATGCAGTATATCCAAACATTTTTTGCACGTCAAGGAACTTGATTCCCCTTCTGCAAGTGCTACATAACACTTTTTAACCCGATCTGTAAAATAATACTATACAAAATTTTCTCCAATGTCTCTCATCATAATTTGTATAAAGTCGCATTATATAATCCGGACTATTTACAGTTTCCTATATCCTCCAAAGGCTTCACATTTGGACATTTTAGTTCAGCTATAGTCTTTACCGGTCTTGCCCAATTAACAGCATTTTTAATTACTTTTAAAATCTCCTGATTACGATATGTCGGATAAGTTTCATGACCGGGTTGGAAATAGAATACTTTACCGTGCCCCCTATGGTAACAGCATCCACTCCTAAATACTTCACCTCCTGGGAACCAACCAATAAATACAAGAGTATCTGGAGCCGGAATATCAAATCTTTCGCCATACATCTCTTCATGAGGAAGTTCAATATATTCTCCTATTCCTTCTGCAATAGGATGACCCGGTTCAACTACCCATAGTCTTTCTTTTTCTCCAATCTCCCGCCACTTCAAAGTACAACTTGTACCCATAAGTTTAACGAATATTTTTGATAAATGAGCTGAATGAAGAGCAATAAGCCCCATTCCACAAAGAACCCTTTTGTAAATTTTCTCTACAATTTCATCCCTTACATCTTTATGAGCCATATGGCCCCACCATATTAAAACATCGGTATTGTTTAGTACCTCATCAGTAAGCCCATGTTCAGGTTCATCCAATGTTGCCATTCTTACATCAAATTCTTCAAATTTACCAAGATAAGAAGCGATGGCGCCATGTATTCCTTCGGGATAAATCTTGGCTATCTCTTCATTTCTTTTTTCGTGTCTGTATTCATTCCACACAGTTACTCTGGTTTTCACAATATCATCCCCCAGTAAAATATATTTTAAAATTCCAATCCCTGTTAATGTAATGGATTACATTATCTATTCTACATAATAAAACGAATTATTTCAATATAAAGTAAGATATTTTTAGCAAAAGTCATTTACTGCTTTTTTGATATATTAACTTTTTATTAATCATCCATAGCCCAAATGAATATATAATAATTATATTAAAAGAATTATATTATTGACAATAACTTAAGCAGTACAATGAAATATATTATATGTATTACGATTTGATGGTAAATATTGCATGGTTTACGGAAGTGAATTACTTATGGCTCAGAAAAATTATAAACTTATTTACAAAGCAAAAAATAGGGATATTGGTGCTTTTTTAAAACTTATGTCTAAATATTATAAGATAGTGTACACTATCGCATATGATAAAACAGGCAATGAAGATGGGGCTGAAACTTTAGCCCATGAGGTTTTTATAAATACATTCAGAGAATTTAGTAGTATTAATAGTGAATATTCCATGATTCAATTACTTTTTAGATTGACAAATGAGATTTGTACTTAATTATTAGTTTTACTAATTTCATTAAATCTAGTACAATTATATATAAATTTACTAGATTTAATGAATGGTAATATTTAATAGTGATATTTAATTATGAGATTTAGTGATAAGGTTTAAGGTAGGTCTGTAAATATGGAAGAAATAAAAGTTCTTATTGTTGAAGATGAAGAACATATTAGAAAGTTCATAAACATCAATCTTAAAAGAAACGGGTTTACAGTATTGGAATCTGAATCAGGCGAAATAGCACTTGAAATGGTTGAGAAATATAATCCCGAAGTAATTATTCTAGACATAATGCTCCCTGGTATAGATGGTTTTGAAGTATGCAAAAAAATACGACAGAGTAAGCCTGAAGTAATCATTATAATGTTAACAGCAAGAGGTCAGGATTTAGATAAAATTACAGGCCTTGAGC
>CAZEYH010000196.1:0-5431 GCA_964515895.1 uncultured Clostridiaceae bacterium
TAACTCCCGGTACAGTAACTGAAGCTTCAATGCTTGATGAAAAGAAGAACAATTTTCTTTTATCGATATATAATAATAAGTATTTTTTTGGGTTAGCTTTAGTAGATGTTTCAACCGGCGAGCTATTAACTACACAAATATTATGGGGAAATACTTTAAGCAAACTTATGGACGAGATTGCCAAATATTCCCCTTCTGAAATAATAGTAAACAGTGGTTTATATAATGATAGTTCCATTATTAAAAATATTAGAAAAAGATTTAGTACCTATATTTCTTCCTTTGATGATAAATATTTTGAACAAACTTGTGCAATAGAGAAAATAAACTCCTTTTTTGGTGATATTGAATTATTAAGTAATGAAAAAGATTTCTCTATTGCTGCATCCGGTGCATTATTAGCATATTTGGAGCAGACTCAGAAAGTCAGTTTAACACATATACAGAATATAAATTACTATGATATTGAAGAATTTATGGTTTTAGATGTATCTACAAGAAGACATCTGGAGCTGACTGAAACTATGAGAGACATGTCAAGGAAAGGATCACTCTTATGGGTGTTGGATAAGACTGTTACTGCCATGGGCGGCAGGACAATAAGAAAATGGATTGAGCAGCCTCTGGTTAAAGTTCCAGACATCCAGGAAAGACTGGACGCTGTTTCAGAAATAAAAGATAAATATATGATACGAGTAGAAATTCGGGAACTGTTAAAAAGAGTTTATGATATTGAGAGATTAATGAGTAAGGTAGTAATTGGTACTGTCAATTGTAGAGACCTGATATCTTTAAAGCATTCCTTGGGGCAAGTTCCTTATATAAAAAATATTTTAGACAAATGTACTGCCGGTCTAAATAGAAAAAACTATCAAAGAATGGACACACTTGATGATGTTTATGACCTTATTGAAAGAGCAATTATGGATGATCCTCCTGTTACAATAAGAGAAGGAAACATAATAAAAGATGGTTATGATGAAAATGTAGACAAACTACGAAAAGCTTCAACTGAGGGAAAAGACTGGGTTGCAGCTATGGAAAGTGCTGAAAGAGAAAAAACAGGAATAAAGAATCTAAAAGTTGGGTTTAATAAAGTATTTGGTTATTATATTGAAGTTACTAAATCTTATTATTCTTTAATACCGGAAAATTATATAAGAAAGCAAACCTTGGTAAACTCTGAAAGATATATCACTCCTGAATTGAAGGAGATAGAAGATACTATATTGGGAGCTGAAGAAAAGGTTGTTGAATTAGAATATCAATTATTTCTTGACATTAAAGAGAAAATAGCTTCTCAGGTAAGTAGGATTAAAAATACAGCAATAAGTATAGCAGAAGTTGATACAATATGTGCTCTTGCTGAAATAGCTGATAGGGAATCCTATTGTATGCCTGAAGTTAATACCGAAGGGGAAATATTAATTAAGGATGGGCGTCATCCGGTAGTTGAGAAAATGTTAGAAAGCGGTACATTCGTACCTAATGATGTTTTTCTGGATATGGAAGACAACCGAATTTCTATAATTACGGGGCCTAATATGGCTGGTAAGTCAACATATATGAGGCAGACAGCTCTCATAGTACTTATGGCGCAAATGGGTAGTTTTGTACCTGCATCATCAGCAAAGATTGGTGTTGTAGATAAAATATTTACGCGTGTAGGTGCTACTGATGACCTTGCTTCCGGTCAAAGTACCTTTATGGTAGAGATGACTGAAGTAGCAAACATACTAAACAATGCCACATCAAAGAGTTTGCTTATTCTTGATGAAGTAGGCAGAGGTACTAGTACTTTTGATGGATTAAGTATAGCCTGGGCAGTTATTGAATATATAAGTAACAAAAACAAAGTAGGGGCAAGGACTCTTTTTTCAACTCATTATCATGAGTTGACTGACCTTGAAGGTAAAATATCCGGTGTAAATAACTATTGTATTACGGTAGAAGAAAAAGGAGAGGACATAATATTTCTCAGAAAAATTGTTCGGGGTGGCGCTAATGATAGTTATGGAATTCAGGTAGCAAGACTTGCAGGAATTCCACTACAAGTAATAGAAAGAGCAAAGGAAATACTCAATGAGCTGGAAGAGGCAGATATAAGCAAAAAGGAATTAAGAGAAAGAAAAGTAAAAAAGCCTTTAGAAGGTCAGGTTGACATATTTTCATATAGCAGTTTCAGTAAAAAATATGATGAATTGATAGATGAAATAAAAAAAGTTGATGTTGCAACATTAACTCCAATTGAAGCATTGAATATTTTGTATAATCTCCAGCAAAAGGCTTTAAAAGGCTAAAATAAAAGTTGTCTCAATTAATCTGACAATTTATCTATAATAAAAACCAAACATTCTTGTAGAAGGGCTGAAACGGAAGGGTTGAAACAGAATGGGTAAAATATTAACTTTAGATGAAAATACTATAAATAAAATAGCTGCAGGTGAAGTAGTGGAAAGACCTGCATCGGTAGTAAAAGAATTAGTTGAAAATTCAATAGATGCCGGTGCATCAAGAATAAACATTGAAATTAAAAAGGGTGGCATCTCTTTTATTAAAATATGGGATAATGGAAGCGGTATTGAAGAGGATGATGTTGTAATAGCATTTGACAGACATTCAACAAGCAAAATAAAACATTCCACAGAGCTTTCATCTATTATGAGTCTTGGTTTTAGGGGAGAAGCTCTTGCAAGTATTGCTGCTGTTTCAAAAGTTGAAATGGTAACAAGAACAAAAAGTAAGCCCTATGGCATAAAAATCAATGTAATAGGTGGCAATATTGAAAACATTAATCAAATTGGTACACCCATTGGGACAAACATTATAGTAAGAGATCTTTTTTATAATACTCCCGCCAGATTTAAATTTCTAAAGAGAGATGCTACAGAAGGTGGATATGTATCGGATATTGTAAATCGAATTGCTTTGGGCAGTCCATCCATATCAATACAACTTGTAAGCAATGGTTCTACTATTATTAACACTCCAGGCAATAGTGACCTATTAAGCACTATAGTAAGCATTTACGGAATAGATGTTGGAAAATCTGCTTTAGAAATGAATTACAATGATGATTTGGTAAGAATTACAGGTTATACAGGGGAACCTGTAATATCTAGATCTAATAGGAATTATCAGTCTATATTTGTTAATGGAAGGTATGTAAAGAGTAAACTAATAACATCTGCAATAGATGAGGCCTACAGAACATATCTAATGAAAAACAGGTTTGCTTTTGTAGTATTGAAAATTGAAATTAATCCGGCAGCTATTGATATAAATGTGCACCCTGCAAAAATGGAAGTAAGATTTTCTGATGAATCACGTATATATAGAGCAGTATATCATGCAATCAGAAATGCCCTTTTAAGTGGAAGCAAAATTAAAGAAATTAGAGTAGATGATACTTCTAAATTAACCAATACTTCTATAGAAAATGAAGATATAAAAGTTGATAATTACCGACAAACCAGTATTCTTGATGAGTCAAATCAAAGTGGTATATTTGATAATGGTACTTTGCCTGTAGAAAAAATGCAAAATAACCCTATGGTAGATTCAAATAGATTAGTTTTAAAAGAAATTGGTCAACAATATGTTAGTTCAAATGTCCAACAGGATATTGAAAATATTGAAACAAGATCCAATATTTCCCGGGACATAAAGGATGCTCTTTTAATTGGACAACTGTTTTCTACCTACATAGTTCTTCAAAAAGATGATTATATCTTAATAGTTGACCAACATGCAGCTCATGAACGGATTATTTTTGAAGAAATCAAAAGAAAGTTCTCAAATAATGAGCCTATGTCTCAAACACTAATAGTCCCTATCGTAATTGATTTAACATACCAAGAGATAAGAACCCTCGATGAACACAGAGAATTTTTTAATAAGTTGGGTTTTATTTATGAAGAATTTGGTAATAATTCTATTATAATAAGGGCTGTACCATATGGGGAGGTTAGTGAGAATGAAAATGAGATTTTTTTACAGTTACTTGATATTGCTGCAACTTCTGTAAAAGAAGATTACAATGTTATTGTTGATAGAGCATTGTATAAAATTGCTTGTAAAGCTGCAGTCAAAGCTAATATGAGTCTTGAAAATGAAGAGACTATGGAAATGTTAAAAAAGTTGTCAATGCTCGAGAATCCTTATACATGTCCTCATGGAAGACCGACTATAATAAGAATATCCAAGGATGAGTTAGAAAAAATCTTTAAGAGACGATTATAAAGAGAATTATAAAACAACTGTAAAAATGATATTAGTAAGATATAATAAGATATAATAGATACAATAGAGAATAGTTAGATTTGAGTTAGATATAAGGAGCTTTTTTGAAAAAAGATGAAATTCTAAGCGCTAGTGAGGATAATTAAAGATAATAAAGATAATAGAGGGATGAAAAAATGGATAATGTAATTGTTATAGTGGGTCCTACCGCTTCAGGCAAGACAAAAGTATCTATTGAATTGGCAAAAGCTATTAATGGAGAAATTATATCAGCCGATTCTATGCAGATATATAAGCATATGGATATAGGAACTGCGAAGCCGACACCAGAAGAAATGCAAGGTATTAATCATTTTCTTATAGATGAGGTTACCCCTGATCAAGAATTTAGTGTTGTTAAATATCAAAGCCTAGCATTAAATTATATAGACAAAATAACAAAAAAAAATAAGATACCTATAATTGTTGGTGGCACAGGCCTTTATATAAATTCCCTCATATACAATATACAGTTTATGGATATCGATACAAATTGGGAATTGCGAAAGGATCTGCAATCCTTAGCTGAAGAAAAAGGAAATGAGTTTTTACATGATGAATTAAAAAAAATTGATACCAAAGCTGCAAAAAGAATACATGTAAATGATACAAAGAGAATAATACGGGCTATTGAAGTCTATAAAATGACTAATAAGAATATTTCGTACTATCAGGAATTATCTAGATCTAAACCACCTATACACAATTTTATTATTTTTGGTCTAAAAATGGATAGGGAAAAATTATATAATAGAATAAATAAGAGGGTTGATCAGATGGTAGAGAAGGGATTGGTTAATGAAGTAAAGAATCTTGTAAAGATGGGTTATGATAAATATTCTATTGCAATGCAAGGATTAGGGTATAAGGAAATTCTTTGGTATTTGAAAGGCAAGGCTACTTTGAACGAAGTTGTGGATTTACTGAAAAGAGATACAAGAAGGTACGCTAAAAGACAATTGACATGGTTTAATAGAATTAATGAAATAAATTGGGTTAGTGTTGAAGAAGGATATTCCCAAGCTATTAATGAAATTTTAGAAATTCTTAAAAAATATCATCAAGTGTATTGAAACTAATGGAATGTTCTTGTAAAATCAAATTATATGTACAGCAGGGTATATATAAAAAACATATAGAGGAGGATTCT
>CAZEYH010000197.1:0-5427 GCA_964515895.1 uncultured Clostridiaceae bacterium
TTGAAATATCCAAGGTTTTGAAGTCTTTTCTGTATTGCCATTACATCAGCACCTCTATCTCCGGGTTCAATATTAGCAAAACCTCTACCAAAGGGTCCAAATTGACCGTTAACTATAGCAACAGGTGTACCATGTGGAACTATACTATATAATTCTTTTACATCCTTACTGAACATACGTATACAACCTTGACTTGCAGCATAGCCTATGGAACCCGGAGTTGTAGTACCATGTATACCATATTTTCCCCAGGGTACATGTCAACAAGTACACGTTAAGAACCATCATTCAAAAGGGTTCTTAAATTTATAAGTGATTTTTATACTACCATTCTCAAATACTTCTATCTTCTCGACAAGTTTTTCCAGTAATTCTCTAGTAAGCTTTCTTGGCTGTGTAATGTCCTTTATTGTTTTTAGTAAATCATTGACTCTACCCTTATTTTTATCTTTATGTTGTTTTATACTTTCAAGCTCTTTACACCTGTATACAAGAATATCTCTTTCTTTAGAAAATTCCTTGTTCAGACTAATGAAATCTTCTTCGCTAAGTGCTCCTTTAACTTTATCCCTATAAAGGCTTTTAATGACATTCCCTATTTCTGACATTTCTCTTTTAAGTTGTCTTATTTCCTTTTCGATTTCGTTTTCTCTATGGTAAAAACTATCAATACTGATGCTTTCAGAAATGCTTTCTGCATTAATTATCGCCTTTATTATGGAATTTATATCATCTAAAATAGCAACTTCTATGTCAGCAACTTTTATTGAATGTCTGGTACAGTATTTAGAGGTATATCTTTTATATTTTGAACATATTAAATATTCTATACCTTTTTGTGTTTTGGTAAAAGTCATGTATTCTCCACAATCACCACAAAACACAAATCCTGACAAAGGCTTATCTGTTTTTTTGCCTAATACTACCCTACTGCTTTTTCTGTACATCATTGCTTGAACAAGATCGAAGTCTTCCTGTGAAATAATTGGTTCATGGGTATTTTCAACTACAATCCAATCTTTCCTGTCAACTACCCGGAGTTTATTTATCTTGTAACTTGCTTTTCGATACTTGCCTTGTGCTAAATTACCTGTATATGTTATATTGGTTAGAATAGCTTTAATGGTACTATGTGACCATAGTTCATTTTTTATCCTGCCATTAACATAATTACTGTTAGTAGCTTTATAAACTGCCGGGATAGGAATCCCTTCATTATTTAAAGTATGTGCAATTTGTGATAAACCGCTACCTTCAATATACATTTTAAATATTCTTTTGACCACAGAAGCAGCTACATTATCAATGACAAGTTTGTTTTTATCAGCAATATCCTTTTTATACCCATATGGGGCAAAAGCACCTATGAACTCTCCTGCTGTAGCTTTTGACCTAAACACAGCTATGACTTTTTTACTTATATCTTTTGCATACATATCATTTATAACTGATTTAAAAGGGCCTATATCGTTATTACTGCTTTCGCTAAATGTATCAATCCCATCATTTACAGCTATAAATCTTATATTTTTTTCTGGAAAGTATTTTTCCAAGTACCACCCGGTTTCAATATAATCTCTTCCAAGCCTTGATAAATCTTTTGTAACTACAAGATTAACCTTGTTATCCTCAATATCACAAATCAACCTTTTAAAATCAGGTCTGTCAAAGTTTGTACCTGAATATCCGTCATCAGTATAAATATCAAAAATATTCCAACCGTTTTCAATTGCATGTAAAGTCAAGTAATCTGCTTGATTCTTAATACTCTCTGATTGTCTATTACCATTAAAATTTTCGTCTTCTCTTGAGAGTCTACAGTACAGTCCCGCATTATATATTTCCATCATTGTGTTAACTCCTTTCGTTTTCCTTAAAGAAGTCAACACTGCCTGTTAATAATCTGCTGAACATACTCTTTAATTATTTCTTCGAGTGTCTTTTCACCGGCAAATTCGTGAGACACTTCTATTTTGTGACATACTTTTATCGAATTTTTAGACATAATGACCCCTTCGCACAAACATTCTAGTAATTTATATGAACTGTACTGCTTGTATAATGCTTTATGCGAAGAAATAATTATTTCCTTTATACTGTTTGATAGGGCACACTACAATTTCCCCTAACTATTGATATGAATACAGATAGGTCTATAAGCCAATAATTATTTCGGCATTTGCTAGTTTAAACCAATTGCTAGTATGAAAATCATTTATTTTTCAGCTTTCTATACACCTCTTTCCCAACCTCTTCCATCATGAGTCTATAGAATTCTTTATCTTCAAACAATTTAGTGAAAGATTCTACTGAACCCATGTAACACTCTTGTGCAATTTCTTTGAATATCTCCGGGAATATACTTTTTGTAAACATTTCAAAATCGTTATTTTTAACATATCTTTCAAGGTTTTTACTGCTTTCTCCATAGTATGCTTCTTTACAAATTGTTTCCATCATAACTCGATCACCGTCAGTGAATTTACCCTTGTATCTTTCATTTATTCTTCTAATGATTTCCTCTAGGTGTTCATCTTCAGTTAATGGTCTGTCATCCGGCTTTGGTTCTGTATGTTCGAGTGCGTATATATTTGGTTCTAAAACTATTTCCCCTTTATAAGTTTGTTCCAGTTTATAAAACTCTAACTTAACCTTGTCTTCTAAGTCAATACTAGCTTCAGTTGCCCTAGGGAGAAGTTTTTCTAAATATGTTGCAAAAATATGTTCTTTGTGCAACTCTTTATCATACATTCTTATTATTTGTGTAATGTAAGAATACCATTTAATAAAGTTTCTTAAAATCCTTTTAAAATTAAACCTTTCATCTTCATAAAGTTCAGTATATTTATTAACTATCGGTTTTAAAACACTAGCTATTTTACCTAAATCTTTTTCAGTTTGTTTGCCTTTCTTGTAATAAATCCCCGCAAATCTTTCTATATCTTCACCATTGTATAGTTTGAAATCTCTTAAAAATGTTCTGGTATTGTAGATAAGATTTACATTGACTTCCTCACCTAGTATTGTAGCCTCATAATATGGTTTAAAAGCCTCTTCTATATCTTCTTTAGTGTTAACAAAATCTAATATAAAAGTATCATTCTTATCTGGATGTATTCTATTGAGCCTTGATAAAGTCTGAACTGCTTTAACCCCTGATAATGGTTTGTCTACAAACATTGTGTGTAGTAACGGTTCATCAAACCCGGCTTGGTATTTTTCAGCTACTATCAGCATATTAAAATCATCTGTAGCAAACTCTGTGGGAAGCTGGTTCTCCCTTATAGTTGTATCATCTTTTCTTTTATTCATTTTTTCTTCCGTATAATCTTGTCCTTTATCTTTAATAACCCCTGAAAAGGCAATTAAAATATCTATATCGTCATAGCCCTTTAGTTCAAGATAATTTCTGAATTCATGATAGTACCTAACAGCATGGAGCCTGGATGCTGTCACCACCATTGCTTTTCCTCTGCCTTTTATTTTATTCTTTGTAACTTCCCTAAACTGTTCAATAATAATAGCCGTTTTTTGCTGTAAATTATGTGGATGTAGTGAGGCATAACGCTGTATAGTTCTTGTTGCAGGGGAAGGTGGAACTTTTGGGTTGTCTTCTACAGCTTTTGCAATTTTATAGCAAGTTTTATATGTCATATAGTTGCTTAAAACATCAAGTATAAATCCTTCTTCTATAGCTTGCCGCATGCTATAATTGTGAAACGCTTTAAATGATCCGTCCTTTTGTTTCTCTCCGAATAATTCTAATGTCTTTTCCTTTGGGGTTGCCGTAAAAGCAAAAAATGACATATTTTCGTGTCTTCCTTGGGTTACCAGCTCTCTTACCAATCTATCTTCACTATCTTCAAGCTCTGCTTCGGCTTTACCTTCGATTTCGGCGAATTCTCTTAATGCTTCTTCAGTATCTGCAAGTGCTTCTCTCACTGCTTTGGCACTACTTCCCGTCTGGCTTTGATGTGCCTCGTCTACAATAACTGCAAACCTTTTTCCCTTAACCTCATCAATATCTTCATATATCACGGGGAATTTTTGAATAGTTGTCACTATAATTTTTTTCCTATCGTTTATGGCGTTCTTCAAGTCCTGTGAAGTTTTTCCTTCTCCTATAGTTTCAACAACCCCCAGGGTGTGATCAAAACTCAAAATTGTGTCTTGCAACTGTTTATCTAAGACTCTTCTGTCTGATATAACTATAACTGAATTAAAAATAGGTTTATTATCTTTATCATGAAGATTAGACAATCCGTAAGCTAGCCAAGCAATGGAGTTACTTTTACCGGAACCGGCACTATGCTGAACTAAATAATTATTACCTGCACCATTTTCCTTTGTGTCCGCTAATAGTTTTCTAACCACATCAAGTTGGTGGTATCTAGGGAAGATGAGCTTTTTAGATGTTTTTTTAATCTCTCTCCCGTTTTTAATTCGGGTTTCGGTTTTGACTTCCAAATGCATGTACTTTTGTAAAATGTCCATCAAGACATCTTTGGTTAAGACCTTTTCCCATAAATAAGATGTAGCGTACCCATTTGGGTTTTCAGGGTTACCTGCTCCACCGACTCTTCCGGCACCGCCTGAACCTTGATTAAAAGGTAAGAAATAGGTACCTTTGCCCTTAAGCTGAGTTGTCATATAAACTTCATATAAGTCTACTGCAAAACAAACTAAGATTCTTGTATTGAATTGAAAGCATTTCTCTCTAGGATTTCTACTATTAAATTGGGCTTTGGCATTTTCCACTGATTGGCTGGTGATTTGATTTTTTAGCTCAATTGCTACTATTGGAATTCCATTGAGAGACAATACCATGTCAATAGAGTTTTTATTGTCTGGGGAATACATAAATTGTCTAGTACAAGTTAAAATATTTTCATCATACCTGTATATTACATCAGGATTTAAAGTAGATTCCGGCCTAAAATAAGCTACTCTTAATTTCACTCCTCTATCGTTAATTCCATTCCTGATCACATGAAGTAATCCGTGCATCTCTACTTCTTCGTTGAACCTTTTGTATAGCTTCTTTTCAGCTTCGTCTTGGTAGTTTCTTAAGTATCTTTCCCATTGCTTGGGTTGGGTGACTTTAATAAACTCTATTAATTTTGACATATCAATAGCTTTATCTCTGTCGTAAGTTTTCAAATCGCCTTTAGTATAGCCCCCGGATGTCAGTAAAAAATGTTCGATGTCTTCCTCGAATCTTTTTTCTTTATAATCCAATTTACTACCTCCTTTAGGGTAGGACATAGTAGCAGAAACAACTACCTTCCATATCCTGATTATTATAATACCTCTTTTTTTCCGGTTACGTATTCATAAATAAGTGATTTTTTATATGATTCAAGTTCTGTTATAAGTTTTTCTTTTTGGGTAATAAGTTTGTCTATTTTATTGCACTTGGAGTCAAGG
>CAZEYH010000198.1:0-5386 GCA_964515895.1 uncultured Clostridiaceae bacterium
AAGCTTTAAGCTTTCTCCCAATTCAATTATAGGATTATCAGGTGTAATAACAACCTTTTGTATTGCTTTGAGCCTGTCATTATATACAGTGTCTCTGTACTCAGATTTGTTTCCACAGCTGTCTTCTGCTTCTGCATGTATATCGATACTCATATTATCATCCATAATGAGGGTGTAATTAAATATGCCCTCATTGTTTACAGGAGCATTGTCTCCATTGATAATAAGCTTGCATCCAAATTCTGATTTGCCCTTTATGTCTACGAATGTACTGCTGTTGCTTTCCCTTATCTCTACAGAATCAATCAGAAGCAGCGGAGGCTTTGTATCGGCAAGAACCCTTATAACTTTTTCTGTGTTGTCTCCCATACTGTTTACGCCCCTTACGCTTATCTTGTTTTCTCCTTCATTCAAAGCTAATTTGTAAAGGTGCCTGCTGTTTGCACTCTGACTAAAAGAAGTTTCATCATCCAAAAGAATATCTGTATCTATTACTTCATCTGATTCTATAATCAGTAATACATCATTTTCACTTGCATAATACTCATCAATATCATTTTCACTTGTATTCAACGGAACAGTTTCGTCTCCTTGCTTAAGCATAAGCTTCAACTTCGGTGGCTGTGGAACAGGAAGATATACAGCTTCAGATATAACCTGCTCACTAAAATGCTGTCTTTTAATTAATTCTCCTTCGACCAATTCATCTTCCCTGTGTGCCATAATGGAAATCCGATAGCTTTTCCCGGGTTCAAGTCTCACAATGGTGCCATCCTGCTGTGTTACTTCACCACCGATTAGTGCTTCAGCAGCTGCCTTTAATGACGCATCACCATCTCTCTTTATATATGCCTCCGGTATTCCGGGTACCGGTGTTCCATCCTCATTCAACACTGTGAGTACATATCCCTGTGCAGGATATTTTCCGGCAGTCTCTCCTGTCCATGAAGCTCTGAATAAGCCGTTGCCGGCCGGAACCACATTAAAATTACCCGGTTTATCAGGAGCTTTCAAATCAGTTACACTAAATGCATTAGTAGTTTTGGTACTATATCCGAAATCATCCCTGTGCAGTTCAGCCCTTATTACGTACTTTCCTGTACGAACATCATCAGGAAGCTGGACAGTATGGCTTCCGGCGGTTGCATCAATATCCTCTTCCAAAAGCCTTCCGATATCATCGCTGCCTTCCTCCACCAAAAATAATTTCATCTTCGCTCCATCCATATATTTTCCGGCCCAATCAACTTTTACTTTATCATTACCAATTTTGGTACCGGTGATGGAAGTAAACTCCGATCCCATTTTCACATCATATAACTTTACAGTTTTTAAAGGTTTGCTTGATATTATTTTCCATGTTCCTATCTCCGGTTCTACCGCAGAAATCCATAATTTCTGTTCTAGCTTGCCGCTTTGGCTGTGTTCGGCTTCAATATCCTGATATCTCATGTTGCCTTTCATTCCGTTTTCTGTAAGCACATATTCAGTACCATCAGGTTTTATTACTTTAACATCAGGTTTTGATCCTTCATACTCTATTTCAAATAGTGCAGCTTCTTTGTTCTGCACATTAAGATTGTAGTTATTCCCATTCAAAGCAACAACTATCGGCATGTATGCCGGATTATTCATCGGCACATTCATCGAATTGTACACCTGTATAAAAGGCATGTTGTCACCGGCTGATGCAAAATATATGTCACTTAATACCGGTGTCAGATATTTACTGCTTATTTTGTATGACAGATATTCATCACCCGTTTTGATCAATGGATATCTGCTGCTATTCATTGCATAAGCTCTATCCCAATCAGAAGACCCTACAAGTCTTAAATTGGTGCCATATATCATTCTTCCCGCTTCACCGGTTTTTTCATCATAGTAGTTTTTAGCATAAATCCCTTCCGAACTGCTCCTGCCTATAAACATGCCTTCCAGGTTCTCATCCGAGCTGGCGAAATAAAATTCCGGGCGTTTACTGTCATATACATATGTAACACCAAATGGTATGCCAATAAACTCAATCTCACCTTTTATCTTTTCCATGTCAATTGCTACCGTTGCACCTGCTATGGTATAATCACCGACTACGGGAACATCTTCAGGAATAAATAACCTAACTGAAGCCATACCAAGGAAATTGTCCTGATAGATGTTTAGCATAACATTACCTTCTATAAAACTAAAAACCTCCAGTCTTGCAGATAGGTGAAACCCAAAGGGGGTATACCATCTAAGTCTAACCGTTGCATCTTTTATCATTTTGAATTTTTTTATCGTTATATCACCTTTTAATTCAATCTGCTGCCAGGATACACTTAGAGTCAAGTCTTTCATTTTCAGTATTCTTCCTATTTCTGCGGTTGCTGTTAGTATAACGGTCAGAGGAGGTACAGAGGCGTCCCGCCTAACAATGCTGCTGATATTGTCCAGGCCGCCGCCCACCCCATATAACGTTGCCACAGGAATAGGAGGTATTATATCTACACCCAGTTCGGTTCCCATATATAGGTATAGCTTATCCGGGAATGGGTAGGGTTTTAACACAAACTTCAATTCTCCCTTGACCTTTATTACCTTCAGATCCACGTTTAATTTTAACCCTACTTCACCGGGATCACCAAAGGTATCTACCTTTAAACTCGCTTCCGCTTCAAAATCCACAGGCGGTGGAAAATATTCCTTGGGAAAACCTACGGTAGCTTCTGCGGCAATACCTTTAAGTCCTATCTTATTATTTGCTTTTTGTCCTATTGCCACCATTTCAACATCTGCTTCAATCTTAAACGCTTCAACATCATTATCGTCATCATCGTCATCGTCATCATCATCGTCATCTTTTTTTGCATCTTTTCTCGAACTTTTATCCGCATCTTTGCTCTTACTTTCGTCCGTATCTTTGCTAGAACTTTTGTCTTTATTTTCGCTCGAACTTTTGTCTGCATTTTCGCTCTTACTTTTATCCTTACCTTCATCATCCTTCTTGCTGCCACCCATGGGAAGAGTCATGCTACCACCAAAAATCAGGCCATATCCGTCATCATCCTTAAAAAAATAAGCATTATTAAACTTTAAAATAAATCCGGCAAGCATATTCTTAAGCAATCCTGCTGTACCTGACAGTTCTACTTCAATTTTACCCGGATCATCGTTGTCTTCCGGTGATAGAGTATACACTGTACCTTTATCAAAAGTAATCTTAAAATCCCATTTCCAGAATGTTACGGATCCTGAAACAGACAAGTTTCCGTTTCCTTTAAGCTCCACGGAACCATCTTCTTCAGTTATGGTTATTGGTTTGGTACTATCATAAAGCAGTATACCGTTTAATTCTACAGGTGTTTCGGAAGCGGTATATGCCTCAAAATTACCTTTACTCTTTTCATGTATGTCTCCCCTGATAACCAGCAATATTCTATCTTTGTTTTTATATTGCTCAAGCTGGCTTTCGCTTTCAAAAGCATTTAGACAATACCTGCTATCTTTTCCGTCTATGTTGATTGATTCGCGTATTACCGCCAATATTCCGTATTTACGGTTTTTGTATGAATCATCGCTTGTAAGCTCAAGAGCATCGGTAAAGGTGCATCCCGGAAATTCATCATGTTCCAGTTTAACCGTATAAAGTCCTATACTATTTATATCGGGCAACGAAATCTGTATTGTGTTATCACTCACCAGATTTATGTATTTATGGTTTATTGCATATGTAACGGGATCCTGACCGCTCTTTACCAATTTAAGATTCCATTTATTCCTGTCCTTAAGCATGTCAAAGCCTGATCCGTTAATGTTGAAGGATTTTCTTATATCTGAATAGTACAGCTTATCAGGGGTGATTTCGGTATACTGGATATCCGGTATTTTACCCGAACTCCCTGGAAGTATTATATATTTATTGAATACTACAGGCTCTTTAAGTGATTCGGAGTGGAGATATATTGTTGCCTGAGCTATTCTATACATTTCCCCAAACTCACCTTTAATTCTCCAGGTAAAAAAAGCTCTGGAATCCCTTTCCAACACGTCCAGACTCTGTTTCTGAAGCTGTCCCTCAACCAGCTTAATACCACCATGCAGTTCAATAGTAGTTGTTACACCGGTTAATCCGACAGAAACCGGAAGACTATTGTCCAAAGCCAGGGAAAGTTCAAATTCGTCCTGCACATAGCCTGTTTTATCCTCGTTAATCTCAAAACTATCAGGTCCTGTCAATGTGGAAAGGAAGGTATTTCCATCTACAGACATGAATATACCTAATCCGTAGTAGGTCTCATATACCCTTGTTTCTCCCGGTTCAATTGTTTCCGGGTTCCAATATAGTGCTATTGCACTGTCACCTTTGTTATATTTGTTGAAAACAGAAGTGAATTTTACGGTCTTATCCACGTTATAATCCCACTTGGTTGAACCTATACCGTTCCAGTGAGCTGCTGTCATCTTATCGGGAGCTTTGTTTCCCCAGCCGCTTACAAGGCCATAAGATACCACTTCAGGCCCGATATCTGAATCTGCAGCCTGCCAGAATGAGGGTACCTGTTCTCCTTCAAAGCTGATTTCATACTCTACAGGTTTTTCTATTCCGGGTATGATAAGGGGAGAACCGTCATTATTACCAAGCATTGTATCGAATAGTATTCTGGAGCCTATACTCTTTTGTGTTTTTCCATTGTTCACAACTGTATATGCTACTTTTATATTACCTACATCCGGATTGTCATTATCTGCAATCAGAATAAGCTCTTGTGTTACTTCCAAATCGCCAAGTTTCCAGACTGTTGTATTAATACCGCCCTGGGTTGAAGGTGCTTTTACCATTCCCCCCTGAATGCCAAGAAAACCATAGTCATTACCAAATATGTAATCCTGATCATCTATCCGGAAGGTAGTAAATGAGGTGTCCGGCTTCTCCCCCTTGAACAAAAGGTAAGCATTCTGATCTCCTTCTCTCCTTGGGGCTCCTTCTACCGTACTTATACCAAATCTTCCTGTCTTCTTATCAACAGTATAGCTTATAAACTGATTTTGAACCTTCAGAGTATCCTCACCATGTGTCTCTTCAAGAGCTGCATTGGCAATCTGTGCAGCTCCTGAGAATGACAGGATTAATGCAAAAATCAGCGTGATTGCTGCATATCTTCTTAATAGTTTCACCGGTTCCTTCAGTTTCATTGATTTAATTGATTTCAACGGTTTTATCAGTTTCATCAGTTTCATCGGTTTCATCGGTTTCCACCTCCTGCATTATCTATAACAATATAAACAAGCCTGCTGTTCTTCTCATTATCATAAATATATAGTGTAAACCATCCTTTTTGCGTTATTGGTATGGTACCTAAATATGTTGCCTGCATGGTGCCTGATGATGTTGCATGTATTATAC
>CAZEYH010000199.1:0-5374 GCA_964515895.1 uncultured Clostridiaceae bacterium
CCAGGGCATGAGCGCTTCCTTCTATGGTGCTGAGATGTCGAAGATGCGAGACGTTCTCTGAAATATGGCACACTAATGTCGCCCTGACTTCCGGTTGTCGGGCGAAAAGAAAAATACGGGCATTTTATTTTTACAACCCAGGTATTTATATTTACTAAAAAGATTATATTGCAGTTCCTTGTGTTTCTGCTTATAATATAAATATGAACAAAACAATGGAGTTGAAAGATATGAGAGATTCTTTGTTGACAATGGATTATATTAAACTTGTAGCAGAAAATATTGCAAAGCAATATGGTGTAAAAAGGGTTTATTTGTTTGGGTCGTATGCTAGGAATGGTGCAACAACACATAGTGATATTGATTTACTTATTGAAAAGGGTAAACCAATATCTTTACTCGATTTATCAGGAATGAGAATGAAATTTGAAGACGAGTTAAAAACTCCAATTGATTTGCTTACCACCGATGGAACGGAAATTGAATTTCGTGAAGCGATTGCCGGAACGGAGGTATTACTTTATGAAGAATAAAGATACCATTGTTATAGAGAAAATACTCCAACAGTGTTCTCAAATTGAAGAAGCAATGGATATGTTCAATAGTGATTATGAAAGTTTTAAAACCAATTCGATTTATCAAAATGCTTGCTGCATGTGTGTTTTACAAATAGGAGAACTTGCAAAAGCGCTTTCTAATGAATGTAAGAATAAATATAATGATATACCTTGGAGAGAATGGTGTGGCATCAGGGATATTTTCGCGCATCAATATTCTAATCTTGATATTACATCAACATGGTTTACTTTAACAAAAGATGTTCCTGTATTAAAGGAAGGCTGTATAAAAATACTTGATATATTGTTAAAAGAAGAACAATTGTAACACTTAAAATTTTATCAAATGAAATAAAATTAATATGATACTTGTTTTTCTTCAAAACTCATAATAAGTAAAATACTCACTAGCCTTGACCCCGTTGTACAGCTGTGAGGGTGTGCCATACATCATAGAACAAATGCACTCAAGTAAAGGTGCAAGGCTTGAATCCAAAGATAACAATTCCTGTAACCGATATCCATTGAGTACACCAAATTGCTTTCGCTAACTGAGCCGGTCAACCAGAAACCAAGATAAGAGTTATCTAGGTTTCCGACTGACCTGTAAGCTTAGGCACATCCTGAGTGCTAGACGTTCTCTGACATATGGCACTCAAAAAGCCCGTCATCCAAGCGGACAAAAGTATGTGTTTGAATAAATAGGTTCAAAACATCCTAGAATGTGATATAATAATATTGGAGGTGTTTTTATGCTGATAAATACAAAAAAGGTTGTTACAATAACAGATGCTAATCAAAACTTCTCAAAAGTTGCAAGAATGGTTGATGAAGAAAAAGCAATTGTGATAATGAAAAATAGCAAACCCAAATATGTTCTTATTGAATTTGAAGAGTTTTCTAAGGAGGCAACTACCGAAGAAGAAAAAATAGAAAAAATCGCAAATAGAGTTCTTTTGGAGAATATGGAAGCATTTAAGGAGCTAGCTAAATGATAAGAATCCCTGTAGAACAAGTTTTATCGCTCCATAGGAAGATGATAAGTGCAACAGGCGGGGATATTGGTATAAGAGATATTAGTCTTTTAGATTCTGCATTAGGAAACGCTTATGCTACATTTGATGGGAAAGAATTGTATAAGACTATAGAAGATAAATGTGCAAGTATTTGTTTTGGTATTGTAAATAATCATTCGTTTGTAGATGGAAACAAGAGAACGGGCATTTATACAATGCTTGTGCTTCTTGAGTATAATGGGATATTACTCAGATATACACAGAAGGAGTTAATAGATCTTGGATTAGCAATTGCTTAAGGTAGGTACAAACAAGAAAATATATTAAATTGGTTACTAACCCATAAAAAATAATTAGGGCAGCCATCTGTGGCTGCTCTGAATCTAGAGCTATGTGCCATACATCAGAGAACAAAAGCACTCGTGTAAAGGTGTACAAGGTTTGAGTCCTAAATACTATGCTCCTGAAACCTGAGCCCAGGCAGTACATTACATGCCCACGTTAACCGAGTCGGTCAGCCAGAAACCAAGATAAGAGCTATCTAGCTTTCCGTCTAACCTGTAAGTTCAGGCACTTCATGAGTGCCGGACGTTATCTACAATGCCAGGAAAAGCCCCGCCATCCTGTCGCGGATTTTACATAAGATACTGGAAGTGCTAGTACAAATTTATACATGCTAACGAAAATTATGTATAGGAAGTGACAAGATAAAAATGTTCTATTTTATTAGGCATGGTGAAACAGATTATTCAAATAATGGGCAAAAAATATATAAAGGAGTCGGAGAAAACTTTGCTCCACCAACAGTTAAGAGCATAGAGCAAATTAAGAAGACATCAACTGACATTAGATTGGCAGAAGCTGATATAATTGTGTCATCCCCATATACTCGTGCCTTGCAATCTGCTGCAATATTATCAAAGAAACTAAGTGTTGATATAGCTGTTGAACCAAATCTCTTTGAATGGTGTGCAGATAAAGAATATATATATCAACCTTCTAATATTTCAGAATGTCGTTGTAAAGAATTTAATAAGCATAATGGTGATTATCCTGCTGGTTAGGAACGATCCTGGGAAGACAATAAAATGTTGAAAGCTCGGTTGTGAGGTACTCTATACAAATACCTTAAATATAACAAAGTTATTGTTGTATGTCATGGTATGTTGATACATTCTATTTATCAAGAGAGATGCTTTAAAAATGGTGAAATCTTAGAACTGGATATTAAAGGAGTCTTATATTAAGGAGGAGAATAATGAAGGCAGATTTTATAGCAGGTTCATTGGATAACATAGAGTTCGTCTGTATTGAGACTAAATACGAAGGCAAGTGGGTATTATGCTATCATAAAAGAAGACAGAAATGGGAAGTCCCTGGTGGTCATGTAGAGAAAGGAGAAACACCCTTAATAGCTGCCAAGAGAGAGTTATACGAAGAAACAGGAGCAATTGACTTTGACATTGTACCTGTATGGGATTACCAAGTTTTTAATGATGATGGTACGCTACATAATAACGGTAGAGTATATTTTGCAAATACCAGATCTTTTGGGAAGATACCTGATGATAGCGAAATGGAAAAAATAGAATTCTTTGAAACTATACCTATGAATGTTACATATAACCGGGAAGACATGGTAAAAATGTTGGAACGTGCAGAGAAATATTCATCTGCATATTATTAATGTATGTGCGCATCATCCTCAGAAAATATTCATTTTGCAGTTTCTTATTATGTAAAGCAAAATAACAAAATAGATAATTAAGGGTACGACGTCCTGTCACATTTAGAGTCGCGGGTCGTGTGGCTTCGGAGAACAATGTGTCTACATAAAGGTGCGGACAAGCAAAAGCATGAAACAGGCCATTGGCAGGTTGATGTAAGAACGAGCATGAAGAAAGCTGCTCCACACCCCCTGACCTAAGATAGGAATTATCTAAGACCAGTGAGCATCGCAGACACTGGACGTTATATGGAAACTGGATATTTGCCGCGACATCGTACCGCAGTTTTAGCGAGTAAGGCTTTGCAGATTATTACAATATTTTAGAACAAGTGTTTGAATTTATATTGTAAAATTGTAACATATGGTATATAATTAACAGGTGATAAACAATCAGGTTTGAGATGGGTGATTTGTTTTTAGGTTCCTTTCTTTGGATTCCCACACATGAGGATGGCGACGTTATAGTTGCTGCAGGGACTCACCAATACCAATAGCTAAAGCAGTTTAGTGTATGTAAATATTTTTTAGCAGGTTAATACTGTTTATCTATTTTCATGTGCAAGTATTATTACTCGTGGTATTGGTAAAAAATATACAAATATTATAGTAGAAAAAATTGACATTAACATATAAAATATAATAGAATAAGTGTACATAAGGAAAAATTCGAAAATAAAAAAAGAATACAAATTCCATAGAGTCGGTGCGGCTTCGTTCAACAATATTGTATCTGAAATTATTAAACTGTTTAGCTATTCAAATAAAAGCAGTTTAATTATAGCTAACGGTTAAGATAACTTTATTCCTTAATTTCAGATACAATACTAGACGTTATATAACTACATTCTGCGGCAGATTGTTGTAATTAGTAGTTCTAAAGAAGAACTCTTCATAAACGTTTATAATAAGGGGAGATAAGAATGACTGATTTTGAAAAAATAAAATCATATTATAATGTCTTTGATGAACAACATCGTCTTGAAAAGGCTGAAGGACGCCTTGAATTTGAAATTGCAATGGATTTACTTTTGCAGTATTTAGATAAAGAATTTAATATTCTAGATTTAGGCGGAGGTGCTGGTAGATATTCAATTGAACTTACTAAACTAGGATACAAAGTTACTCTCGCTGATTTATCAGAGAAGTTACTAAAACAAGCAAAGGATGAAATTGAAAATAATCGACTCCCTACGTTACAGGGTATTGATTTAGTTAATGCTGTAGATTTGAATATTTATGATGAAAGCAGCTTTGATTCTGTAATACTTTTTGGGCCGTTATATCATTTGCTGGAAGCTGATGAACGTCAAAAGTGTATTGCTGAGATAAGCCGTGTATTAAAACCCAACGGTCTGATATTCGCAAGTTTTATACCTTATTTATCTGGTGCAGTTGGTGTTGTTAGTAGGGCATTATATTTTCCGGATCAGGTAAACTGCAGCAATTTGTCATTAGTGTTTGAAAGCGAAATTCATTAACAATACTAATATAGGTTTTCAAGAAGGTTATTATGCAAAATCTGATGAAATCGAATTCCTATTTGCAAAGAATGGGTTTTCAAAAATGGTAATGCGTTCTTTAAGGGGATTCGGATATAATAGGGAAGAAAAATTGTATAGTTTATTGGAAAAAGATAAGAAATTATTTAATAAAATAATTGAACTAATAAATGAGACATCAACTGATCTAGCAATAATCGAAACTTGTGGTCATGCAATATATATTGGCAAAAAAAATGCAGATGAGAAAGCGAATAGTGGTGCGTCCTACATCTTATAACAACACATGCCCATGAAGGTACGGTGGGAAGAGCATTGGAGTATGCGCACCACACCGCTTCACCGGGAGCGAAGCCTCCTATGGGGCCTAACTTTGAGGTCTGGTTCAGGGACGTCGCAAATACGGGACGTTACAAGACATGGCAATATCGGGACTGTTCTATGAAGAACAGTTTGATGAAAAGCAGGGTATTGCATAACAGTTAAATTTTGTATAGTTAGAATTTCGATAAGGTAGTAGGGGGGACTATATGACTAAAATGGTTGTAACCGATTTAGATGAAACTCTTCTTA
>CAZEYH010000200.1:0-5371 GCA_964515895.1 uncultured Clostridiaceae bacterium
GAGACAGTATTATCTTATCAAAAACTGCCGGGATGGAAGGTACGGCAATAATAGCCCATGATAAAGAAGAAGAACTTGTTAAAGTACTTGGAAGGGAATTTATTGAAAATGCTAAAGCTTTTATTAATAACGTTAGTGCCGTCAAAGAAGGAGTAATTGCAGGAAATTTTGGGGCAAATGCCATGCATGATGTAACTGAAGGAGGAGTGCTTGGAGCCATTTGGGAAGTTGCAGAAGCGTCAGAAAAAGGTGTTGTTCTGTATAAGGATAAAATACCAGTTGCTTTTGAGACTGAAGAAATATGCAAATTTTATTCTATAAATCCTTTAAGGCTTATTTCAAGTGGTTGTATGATTATTACATCTAATAATGGCAAGGAGCTAATAAAGGAATTAGAGAGTAATGGAGTATCAGCATCAATTATCGGAGAGATAATAAGAGAACCTAAAAAGATAATGTATGATAATAATGATATAATTCAAATAAGTCAACCAGAGGCTGATGAACTCTTTAAAGTAGTTGGAGCTCATATGTGAATAACTAACATATAAGTAAATAGCATATGAATAATTAGCAGACTAATAGTAAATCAATAGAAAACTAATAGTAGACTAAAAAAGCAAGTTAAAAAACAAATTAAAATTGAAAAATAATGTTTATTGTTGTAAAATAAGATAATTAGACAAGCATTTAGATAACTCTGGAATGTTGGTTTATAAAATCAAAGAAAATAAGAACAAAAAAATAAAAACATGCAATAAAAATAGAAAATGTAATAAAAAAGACATTACAATTTGAGGAGGTTATAACAAGGTAATGATAAATCTAAATAGTGTAAGTAAAGTTGATCCTGAAGTTGCTGATGCAATAAAAAAAGAAATAAATAGACAAAGGAATAAAATAGAATTGATAGCTTCAGAAAATTTTGTAAGTCTAGCAGTACTGGATGCCCTGGGGAGTCCGTTGACCAACAAATATGCTGAGGGCTATCCGGGACGGCGATACTATGGCGGATGCGAATTTGTTGATGTAGTAGAAAATCTGGCTATTGAAAGAGCAAAAAAGTTATTTGGAGCAGAACATGTGAATGTTCAACCACATTCCGGAGCTCAGGCTAATATGGCTGCGTTTTTTGCAGTGTTGAACCCCGGTGATACAATCCTAGGTATGGATCTTGCCCATGGTGGTCATTTAAGCCATGGAATGTCAAAAAATATTTCAGGAAAGTATTTCAATGCAGTATCATATGGGGTAAGTAAAGATAATTGTCTTATTAATTATGATGATGTGCTAAGAATTGCAAAGGAAACAAAACCAAAACTTATAATAGCCGGTGCCAGTGCATATCCCAGAGATATAGATTTTAAGGCTTTTAGAGAAATAGCCGATGAAGTAGGTGCATATCTTATGGTCGATATGGCACATGTTGCAGGTCTTGTAGCTGCCGGAATTCACTCAAATCCTATACCTTATGCACATATTGTTACTTCTACTACCCATAAAACACTACGGGGACCTAGAGGAGGCTTAATTTTCTGCAAGCAAGAGTTAGCGAAGAAAATTGATAGTGCTGTATTCCCCGGAACACAAGGTGGTCCATTAATGCATGTAATAGCTGCTAAGGCCGTAGGGCTTAAAGAATCACTTTCAGATGAATTTAAAGAATATCAAAAGCAGATAGTAAAAAATGCAAAAGCACTTGCACAGAGTCTTATGAGAAAAGGATTTAAATTGGTATCCGGTGGAACAGACAATCATTTAATGTTAGTAGATTTAACTAACAAGGGAATTACAGGTAAGGATGCTCAATTAATGCTTGATGAGGTAGGCATTACAGCTAATAAAAATGGTATTCCCTTTGATACACAAAGTCCTTTTATAACTAGTGGGATAAGAATAGGAACTCCTGCTGTTACAACAAGAGGCATGAATGAAAAAGATATGGAGGAAATTGCGGAACTTATATATTTAACATTAACTGATTATAATAATGCAAAGGATAGCGTTATTGGAAGGGTACATGCACTTTGCGAAAAACATCCTTTGTATCAGAATTAAGGTGGTTTACAAAAATTGCTTGATAAGAAAGAACCTCTGGCATATAGAATGTGTCCGAGAACAATTGAAGAATTTGTTGGACAGGAAGAAATAATTGGCAAGGGAAAACTTCTTTATAGGATGATAAAAGCTGATCGGATAAGGTCTATTATACTATATGGCCCTCCCGGTACAGGAAAAACTTCTCTTGCTAGAGTTATTGCATCTACAACAAAGGCTAATTTTGAAAAACTCAATGCAGTGACTTCCGGCGTAGGTGATATAAAAAGGGTTGTTGCTGATACCCAAAACCATTTTTTAAATCCTAATGGCAAAACTGTATTGTTTATTGATGAAATACACAGATTTAATAAAGCGCAACAGGATGCTCTTTTACCTTATGTTGAAAATGGTACTATAGTACTTATAGGTGCTACAACGGAAAATCCGTTTTTTGAAGTGAATAAGGCTCTGATTTCAAGGTCTTCGGTATTTATGTTAACTCCGTTAGAAAGAGAGCATATTATTCAGATTATAAATAATGCGTTGGAAGATAGAGAAAGAGGTCTGGGTGAATATAATCTCAAAATTGATGAAGATGCAATACATTTTCTTGCAGAGGTTTCAAATGGAGATGCAAGAATTGCTCTAAACGCTCTTGAGTTAGCTGTTATAACCTCAGATATGGGAGAAGATGGTAGGATTCATATTGACATTAATACGGTGAATGAGTGTATACAAAAGAAGTCTATCACCTTTGATAAATCCGGAGATAGTCATTATGATAATATCAGTGCATTTATAAAGTCCATGAGAGGAAGTGATCCTGACGCAGCAGTTTTTTACCTCGCAAGAGCACTGTATGCAGGAGAAGATCCTGATTTTTTGGCAAGGCGGATTATTATAGCAGCTTCTGAGGATGTAGGAATGGCAAATCCATCAGCTCTTCAAGTAGCTGTAGCTGCAGCACAAGCAGTAAGAATGATAGGTATGCCGGAAGCAAAAATAATTTTGTCCCATGCAGCCATAATGGTAGCAACAAGCCCAAAATCTAATTCATCATATGTAGCAATTTCTAAAGCAATGGATGATATTGAAAACAAAAGAACCGGTGAAGTACCTATGCACCTTAGAAACCCTGTAGCTTCAGGTATGAAAAAATTGGGATATGGAGAAGGCTACAAATATGCTCATGATTATCCTGGAAATATTGTAGAGCAGCAATATCTTCCTGATGAAATGAAGGGAACTATATATTATGTGCCATCATTTAATGGATTTGAAGCAAGGATAAAAGAATGGCTAGATAAACGCAGGAAGAAATAAAGAATGAGCAAAAGAATGAGCAAAAGGATGAGCAAAAGGATGAACAGGAAAAAGGTATTCAAGAGAAAAGATAGGGAAGAAGAGGGTAGGGAAGAGGGAGAGGGCTCTGATTTATTAATGATGAAAAGACGAATTATTGCCTGGATACTTCTAGTAGGATTTATTCTTCTTTTATTGAACATATTAGTTATAGGTTATAAAAGAGATGTAAGTATTGTTATCTACTTAATTATTACTTTTTTATTTATTATAACAATGAGAAACAGGAATAAGACTTAAAATAAAATGAAAATTAAGACTTTAAGATTAAAGACTTAAAGATTAGGATGCTAATATATTATGATGATAATATATACAGTAATATTTTAATGATTTAGGCCATGTTAGTAAATAATAGGATAAGGGAAAATATTATATGGGTATAAAAGATAAGAAAACAGTAGCGAATTTTTAAGAGTATAGTAATTCGAAGATGATATAAATTAACACAAGGAGAAATGCAAAATGACTGAAAAGACTATTTATTTTGATCATGCAGCTACTACAGCAGTAAGACCTGAAGTAATTGAAGCTATGATGCCTTTTTTTAGTGAGAAGTATGGTAATGCTTCATCTGTTTACAGCATTGGGAGAGAAAGCAAAAAAGCCCTGGAAGAGGCAAGGGATAAAGTTGCTTCTGCTCTTAGAGCGCAATCAAGGGAAATATTTTTTACAGGTTCAGGTACTGAAGCTGATAACTGGGCAATAAAAGGAATAGCATATGCTAATAGAGATAAAGGTAACCATATAATAACAACTAATATTGAACATCATGCGGTGCTTCACACGTGTAAGTTTTTGGAAAAGGAAGGTTTTGAGATAACATATCTTCCTGTAGATAAAGATGGTCTGATAGACCCAGAGCAAGTTAGGGAAGCTATAAAACCTAATACAATATTAGTTTCAGTGATGTATGCAAACAACGAAATAGGAACAATCCAACCAATTGCTGAAATAGGGAAGATTACAAAAGAAAAAGATGTTTTTTTCCATACTGATGCAGTACAAGCAATTGGTAATATAAAGATAGATGTACAAGAAATTAATGCTGATTTATTATCTCTATCAGCTCATAAATTTTATGGACCTAAAGGAGTAGGTGCTCTTTATATAAGAAGGGGAACGAAGATTACTTCATTTATGCACGGAGGAGCTCAAGAAAGGGGTAGAAGAGCAAGTACTGAAAACCTTCCCGGTATAATAGGCCTTGGAAAAGCAATAGAAATAGCAGATAAGAATATCGACAGCTATAATAATAAGTTATTAGAATTAAGAGAGAGGACCATTAATGAAGTATTAGACAAAATACCATATGTACGTTTAAATGGTCATAGGCAAAAACGACTCCCGGGGAATGTAAATTTTTCATTTGAATTTATTGAAGGAGAATCTCTTTTACTAATGCTTGATGTGAAAGGTATTGCGGCATCTAGTGGTTCAGCCTGTACATCAGGTTCTCTTGATCCGTCACACGTTTTGCTGGCGATAGGATTACCTCATGAGATTGCCCATGGTTCATTAAGGTTAACCTTTGGAGCTGAAAATACTCATAGTGATATAGATTATCTTATGGAAGTTTTACCGGATATTGTAGGGAAACTTAGAGAAATGTCACCACTGTATGTAACAGAGAACAGATAACAGATGGCAGAGGACAGATGTTAGAAGACAGAAAACAGGTATGGATGAGTGATAGATGAAAGATGAAAACTGATTAAATAGATTAACTAATCAATTTATGAAACTAATAAATCGAAAGAGGGAATAGGAATGTACAGTGAAAAAGTTATGGATCATTTTATGAATCCCAGAAATGTAGGAGAGATTAAGGATGCAGATGGTGTTGGGGAAGTTGGTAACTCCAAATGTGGTGATATTATGAAAATGTATCTTAAAATAGAGGACGATATTATTGTTGATGCCAAGTTCAAGACCTTCGGGTGTGGGGCAGCTGTTGCTACAAGCAGTA
>CAZEYH010000201.1:0-5360 GCA_964515895.1 uncultured Clostridiaceae bacterium
TCAATATGGTGAGGGGATTTTTTACCAGTGGTAAAAATATAAGAATAAAAGCTCAGGTAAAACCCGGGCTTATCCAAGAATTGAACGAAGTTTAAGAAGTTGACATGAACTAATATTGCCAAGCTAATTTGAATTGATATAAATTAACAGCAGCAACCTAACGCCTAAAGGCAGGTTCTGATACACTCAAGTTTTTTGAAACCTCACTAATAGCTTTATCTTTTCAATAGTCATTTTTTATAGCACCTGCTTTAATTCTTCATAATATCTTCTCTGTTTATCAAACTCCATTTTCTCGCCTTCCATAATTTTATTATAAGATCCACGAATTTCTGTTTTTATATCGCTTTTATGAAAATGACTATTTTGTACAGTAAGCCCTATAAACACCCGGTGTGATTCCTTCATATTTTTTGAATACACGAATAAAAGTATTGCTGCTTAAATAGCCTAATTTTTCGCTTATATCTTTTATTGAGAGATTGAGATCACCAAGTAATTCCTTAGCACAAAGAATTCGGTATCTGTTTATGTAATCCAATAACCCAACACCAGTTTGCTTTTTAAAATACTTAGACATTGAAGTAGGACTCATTTGAAAATTCTCTGCAATCATAGCAACAGAAAGATCCTCACGATGAATATTTTGTGCGATAAAGTTCAATATATTATTTACAATATTTTCGTATTCATCTTTATTTTGTATGGCTACGCTTTGACAAACACTGGTTGCAATGCTGATAACTTTACAACACATATCGGCGCTTGACTGACTTCTAAACAGGAAATCTAAGGGCACAGACTTGAGCTGCTCATGCAGATCAATACTTGAATTATTCAATATTTTTATAATTGTACATACTATGTCATACATAAGGTATCGTGCCATATATGGAGAAATATGATTTTGTTGAAAATTTACGTTAAATAGATCGTTTAGGAGGACTTCAACACTGTCGCTATCTCCTGATTGTATATAATTTATAAGTTTTTGCTCAGTTTCTATTGGGTAATAATAACTATTTGATTGAACTGATGAAAGCATATCGTCATACTGCATGATCTGGCCAGCGTCAGTCAACACACGGTAGTCCATAGCTTCTATTGCTTCATCATATGCCACAGGTATACCTTTCAAGGTTTGATGGATGTTACTGATCGAAATAGAAAGATTCAAGGCAAATCTTTCATTAAATACATGCTGTATTTGATGTGCACAGCTTAAAAGCTCTTCTTCACCACTACTTCCAAAGCCTGGACTTAAATTAATAAGGCAGACTATCATATTATTCATCTCAATTAAATATGCCTGCCCCAATGGTTTTACTATTTGGGACGCAATTGTATCTTCCTGCCCTAAAATAGTTTGGCTATTATATTTGGTATGCTCATCAAACGCTTCGCCGACAAGTGATTCGTTTGACTCTTGCAGTAAAAGAAAAATTGCAAACAAATCACTTTCAAAATATATACCGTGCCACTGTAAAAGACGAAGTCCATCAGCACCTAACTTACCCTGGATCAGCTTGGCGATCAGATAGTCCTTTATAGAAGCTTTTTGATAGTCCAATTGTTTTGAAAGCCTATCTTTTTCGTCAAAAGCATTTAAAATTACCGATTTTATGTAGCTGAATTCACCGTTGCTTCCTTCAAATGGAGCATCTACTCTATCTGATATTAACGTAGTAAGGTGAGAAATGGGATAATAGTTATGTTTAGTAAACAGATATGTGGCAAGCAAGCTTAATACGGTACACGTAATAATAGCTATTACCATCGTCCTCTGCAAGTAGGTGACTTTTTCAAGGTATTCTTCTAAGGGAAGTGAAACGACATAGACCCAGTCACTTTCATTGGAAAAGGCACAGCTTAAAACATATGTTTTGCCATCAATTTCCTTGTAGTGTATACTGTCAATGCTTTTAAGTTCATCATAGGTGCCTAATTTATTGCTTATTTCATAATCTGTGCTATAAAGTACTCCAAATTCCTTATTAAATATGGAAATTTTACTACCATTGCTGAAATTTATATTTTTTATTATATTATTAAAAAGTGAAGGATCGATATGGATTACTACAGTTGCATCATTGTTACTTGACGCAAAAATCGAAAAGGATTGCATAAACATAATTTTATCGATTGCTTTCTCGTCTTTAGGATAAAGTGGAATAAAATGCCTCACATGACGCTTGTTTAGGCAGTTACACCATTCGTTGTACGACATTGTTTGGGTGGTATGCATTTGGTTATATACGATTTGAAGGCTATATGTATAACTGCTCTCAGGCGAAATAATTATATTAGAATTTTTAAAATATATATAAAAATCCTTCACATACAAATTTATTGACTTGAAGGTTGCCAAATCATTTACAAGTTGATAAATGGTATAGTAATTAAGACTTGTTATAGGGGGCTTCAAAAGCATTAATTCACTAACTTTTGAGCTTGTGCCTATCTGTTGAGACATCTCATAGATATTTTTTAGTTGGCTGTCGATTGATTGGCTAACATGCGTAAGAATCCTCTTATTAGAGCAGTTGACTTCACTCTCAACAATGTTTTTTGAGTGGTAATAAAGTGCCAAAGCTGTAATCGTAGGTATAATCATGATAGCGACATACGAAAATATTAGTGCAAACAGCATTCTACGCGATTTTATTATGTTAATTTTTTTCATTACCTCATTCCTCCCTCAATAAATTTGTAATATATTTAAATAGCTCTACTTTATTATGATTACAAAGCTGCTTAAATCCGCTATTTAAAAGCTACAAAGTTTCCTACGATGCATCGCTCACAGCGCTGTGAGAGGCTCTGGTCTAAATCATTTCCTGCATATATGATATTACACTTTCATTTCCTTATTCTTTGCCACCTATAACCATCACTGTCGGGTATAGAATATTCCTTAACATCACGCTTCTCTTCTTAGATATAATCGTCTTTCTCTTATCTTCAACAGAATTTTCAGATAATTAACATGCTCAAGATTAAATATAAATTTCCATTGTATCATCTGCAAAAAACACTTTGTCTCCTAATATTCCTTTCGCCTTCTGCAATTCATATTCTGGATTTTTTAGTATGGCTAGACCATGGTGAGTAAATCCCAGCCTACCGAAATTCTTTTCTATGTTCTTCAAGTAGTTACAAACTTCTTCCACTTTGTGATGTCCTGTTTCCATTAAGATTAAATCTGAACCTTCAATTAATGATTCCAGTTCATTTATATTTGAGATGTCACCCGAGTAAATTATTTTTTTATTATCAGTTTCAATTTTAAAAGAAAAAGATTTCCATGGCTCTCCACACTTCACCTTTCCAAGATGATTGTTATGAAGTGCAGTTACCCTTACGTCGTTTTCCTCATATATTAAACCATCGCAATAGGATTCAGCGTCCAACATGAAGTTGATATCATATCCCCCTTCAGTCCCTTTAAGCATTTGCATTATTCCTTCCCAAACAAATAGTTCGGGAATAAAAATTTTAATTGTTCCGTCTGATAAATTCCTTCTTGCATGTTCCGAAATACATGATAGTTTTCTTAAATTCCATAATAAATTTGGGAGCCCTCCTATATGATCCATATGTGTATGAGTTATAAAGATTGCGCTAGTTGCTGATAAGTCGATATTCGCTAAATATGCAGTATAAGAACAGCTTTCACCTGCATCAAACCAATAAACCCTTTCATTATATTCTATAATAAAAGAGCAATGCCGTCTCCCTGGCCATGGTTCCGTCCCACTACATGTCCCAAGAAATGTGATTTTCATAATATCTCCTCCGTTTTATCTTTATAAAATAATCAAATAAATACTACTCATATATAAAAGGAGCTAATATATAACTCCCACCATTAATCTTAATCTCCGTTAAGCATACAACTTTAATAATAATCTTTCAAGAAATTCTCTTGAATAATCTGCAAATCTATCTTCAATGCTCATATCAATTTAGAATTCACCAAATCCTAAAAAACTTTCAATGCTTTTTTCAAAGAAACTTCAGTAGGTTCAACTGTAATGGCCTCTATATCCTGAGAGTGTATTCGGAAATTCTATATTTTCCAGCAGTCCTCCACTTTATTCATTACTATTTGCAAATAAATGTTAATTCTTATGACTTTTAATTATTTTTATCAATTTTGTGTATCTGTACTCAAGATGAGCCTAACATTGCTCTTCTTTCTGGATTATCTAGACTAATACATTTCAGTAAATATCATCATATCATTATATCTCTATTTCAAAACCATCATAGGAGGCTATAAGACCTTTTTCAGCAGCAGCTTTCCCCATACTTTCATAAAAAGGTCCAAAAGTATGAGCAAAATGTGTCAATATGAATTTTGTTTGATCATTTGCCATCCCTTTCTTATACATCCGTTCCTTAACCCTAAGATTTTCTGTTATACCCATATGTGAGTCATAGGGGCAATCCATTGTTCCACTGGTACAGTCTAGTATTACTCCATCGAATCTGCAATCTTCAAGAGCAGCCCAGGTATTTTCGAGAAAATAACCGCTGTCATGTCCATACAGCAATACTCTGCTATTTTTTTCGATTACATAGATAAAGCATTCCTGATTCGGATCATGATTTGCAGGTAATGGAGTAACTTCATAATCATCAATATGGTATGTTGTAAAAGCTTTCATTAAATTAAACTGTAAATACATGTCATATATTGAGCCTGATATACCCACCCTTTTAATAACATTTCCCACGCTCTTATTTCCATAAACTTGTAAAGGTACCTTTCTATTGTGTTGGGCATATGGAGGTCTGATCATACGCAAATCAATGGGATATAGGTGATCTGGATGGGAATGTGTAATAATTAAGTTTCTTACCTTAATTAATTCAAGCTTACCATACAAGGACCTTGCATACGTATCAGCTGAGAAATCGATAAGTACAGGTTCATCAATCAAACAAGAGGTACGCATTCTGAAGTTCTTTGATTCCATTGTTCTCACCTTGCTACAGTGTTCGCATTCGCAAAACAATGCTGGAAATCCTTCAGATGAACTTGTTCCGTTAAATGTGATTTTCATGTATTCATATCTCCTTTGATTATTTGTTTTATTAGCAGTTATTATTATATAGGCTAAAATTATAACTTAAAAGCACTTGTTACTCCTAATTCTAATCTATATAATTCTATGTAAAATATGATTATATCAGTGAACATATGCTATTCTGCTGCGAATAGGCATATTCAAGCAAAAGAAATATAGCCAGTCAGGTAAGCGAGACCTGTCGCCAGGTCTAACTCCCCTAAGAACGGAAAGTGCGACTTTCACCGCATTCCGCTCAAGCAGCTCAAAGCCTTTTCGTTGCCACGA
>CAZEYH010000202.1:0-5342 GCA_964515895.1 uncultured Clostridiaceae bacterium
ATTTTCAATGATACAATCATTTTCTTTAGCAAACATATCAAAAGCAATTACATTAGTAATGTCTGTAGCTGTTGTTATTATTGGAATACCACCTGTAATATCTGCAACTTCTGCAGCAAGTTTGTTTGCTCCTCCAATATGCCCGGATAAAAGACTTATCGCATGTCGGCCCAACTCATCTAGCACAACAACAGCAGGATCTTTGGTTTTGTTTGTTAAATAAGGCGCAATACTTCTCACAACAATACCACAAGCCATGATGAATATCAGTCCATCATAAACATGAAATATTCTTTTTACAAGCTTCCCGAAATCTGTAGTGAAAGGATGAATTAGTACAATATTATCATTCAAAATGTATTTATTGATAATATCAATATTAGCATAAGTGTCATTTTTAAGATAAATATCAGCTTGCAATTTATATCCAATTTTTATAGCTTGTTTTGCTCCATTATTAGTAAGTGCTATTACTGCAATTCTCAAAGTCTCACCTCCCCTAAAACCTTATTTATTAGCATTACATTATCAGACCATATAAAATTACACTGCATTGCAGCAAGCTGCAACCTCCTGCAGGATATCCTGCAGAGAAAAGTCATGAAACGTCTTTTTAGAAAATAATCAGAATACATAATTTATTAAAGTAGTTCAAAGTAGTCCAAAGTAGTTCACATTTTTAGATAGGCATACCTATCTTGGTTTATGCAAATTCTAACCAAGCTTCCATTATCAACTCTAAAACGCCACGAATATTCATCCGGCATACCAAGTAGAAAAGGAATCATATATCTTATACATCCAAGATGAGTTACAATTATATAAGTAGTTTCAGTAACTTCATCAAAAGTTTTAGCAGCTTTAGTTTCTTTCCCGACTTTTGTTACTTTTTGTAATGTCTGGAAGCTTTCATTCGATATATTCCACGTATTTGGTATATTTGTAATGTCTTCCAAAAAAACTTTAACCCTTTTATTTATATTGCAAACCTCTTCTCCGTTCTTCATACAATAATTTATATCTTCCATCCAAAGTCTATATTCATTTTCATGAAGCTGCTTTATTTCATCTATGGTAAGACCGTCCCAATTACCGAAATTCCTTTCCTTCAAGTTTTCTGAATAGATTATATTTTTATGACCTAATTCATTACTTATAATTTCTGCTGTTTGTGCTGCCCTTTTTAATGGGCTTGAAAAAATAGTATTAATATTGGTAATTTTTAATTCCCTCAGTTTTTTTGATGCTGTTTTAGCCTGCTCTATTCCACACTCATTAAGAGCGGCATCTGTCCAGCCCAAAAGTGCACCTTTAGCATTGGCATCCGTTTCGCCATGTCTTATAATAATCAGTTCCATACTAGTCCTCCATTGTTTCATTGCTCTATTACCCTGTTAAACTGTTGAATCGTCCCATAATTAATTCTTCCGCTTCACTATATAATTTTCACCCTTCGCTTAATTCTAAATAATTAAAAACCTAAAAACCTAAAGACCTAAAGGCAAAAGCCGTGAGCATAAAACAAGTTTGTGTCATCTCACACAATGCTCCCAATACGTCTCCTGTAAGTCCGTCAAGTTTTTTTCCAAAGAATTTTGCTGCAGCTATAGAGAAAATGCATGCAGCCAACCCAGCGGCTGCAAATTGAAGATTCCTGAAACAGGCAAAAATTATAATGTACATCGTAAGTCCGACAATAATCTCCTTATTATTGCAGAAATCCATAGAGGCCTTACCTAATCCTCCCTCACTCCTTGCGTAACTTGATATACCTGCTCCTATTACCATGCCCATTCTACCGGCTACAGGCATTAAAACTAGCATTTTGGCAATAAAATCTCCCGCTTCATAATAGAGTGCCGTATTAAGAGACAGTATGCACATTAATGCCAGTACAGCATTGCTTCCAACCCTGCTGTCTCTCATAATCTCAAGCATCCTTTCTCTGGAGCGGTATGATAAAACTCCGTCAAATGTGTCTCCAAGGCCATCTAGGTGGAGCCCACCGGTTAATCTGATATACACAATATTCAGTAATATTGCAGTAACCAATGGAGGTAGAAATAGAGCAAATACTTTTTGAGAAACTGCTAATATTTCACCTATTAACAGTCCTATCGGTACTGCAAAAACAAGTCCTTCTCCTAAATCTCTTTCATCTGCATCTATTCTCACAGGTATAGGTATAGTAGTAAGAAACTGAAGCATAATTATGAACCTCTTTATATTTTTATTAAAATTTTCTACTATATTTGATTTTGTAATTGATTTTCCGGTTCTTTTCATAACTCCTCGCAATCTATCTTAATAACTATCTTTATAACTATCTTTATAACTATCTTAATTACTGTTTTCACAACTACTTCCGGCAGAATAAACATTAACGTAATTAATTGTTCACTGCTACTTTATTTTTACCGGAATACCGGATACACAAAAGAAAACTTCATCTGCAGCCTCAGCAAGTTTTTGATTAATACGACCTGCTATATCACGAAAAACTCTTGACATAGCATATTCAGGTACCAAACCCATGCCAATCTCGTTGCTGACTACAATAAATAGTGCTTCTTTATTTTTTGTAGTATCAATAAATTTCTTTATTTCACAATCAATTTCCGTCTCAATATTATAGAGTTCTTCAGTTCCCATCCTATCCCAGTCAAGGTTTCTTTCTACCATTAAGTTGGTTATCATAACCGTTATACAATCTAGTAATACTGCTGATTTCCCATCTATATTCATCTCAATTACTTTATCTAAATCTCTATATGCCTCTACTGTCTCCCATTTAGCCGGCCTTCTTTCTTTATGTTTTTGGATTCTTAACTCCATTTCATCATCAAAAGGCACTGCTGTAGCAATATAGAGAACATTTTGCAATAGTGTTGATTGCTGTGCCTCTCGCTGCTGTTCTACCGGTTGCTGACCGGCTAGCTTCTCAGCAAAAGTACTCTTTCCACTTCTTGCCCCTCCGGTTATAAATATAAGTTTCCCCAAGAAATTTTTACCTCCTTATACCTGCTTCACATTTATTTGTTTCTTCTTTATATGTCATAATCTTTGTCTGTTCTTTATTTTCATCTACTTTTTATGTTGTACTCGTATGGTATAACCTTCCATAAGTCTTATATTGATAATTTTATATTATAGATATTATAGAATCTCTTATAAGTTATATGTTATGTAATTTCATACTATAGAATCTCTAATATCTACAAGGTGATCACTTACCATCCCTATCTCTTCAAAAGTAGCCATCTCATTAATAATATTTAAAGCAGCATCTATAATATGGAACATAAGTGCACAGCCTGTCCCTTCACCTAATCTCATGTTTAAATTTAATATGGGAGTAATGCCCATTTCTTTCATGATAATATTAAAACCCGGTTCTGCAGAGCAATGAGAAGGTATCATATACTCCTTTGCCAAAGGATTTATTTTCCATGCTGTCATTGCTGCAACAGCAGAAATTATACCGTCAATTACAATGGGGATCCTATGGCAAGCTGCAGCAAGAAAACATCCTGTAAGAGCTGCTATATCGAATCCTCCAACTTTAGCAAGAACATCAATGGGATCATTTTTATCAGGCTTATTTATTTCAATTGCCCTTTTTATAATGTTCTTCTTGTTTATAAATCCTTCTTCAGTAAGGCCTGTCCCTTTACCAACAGCCTGTTCGGGACTGCAACCGGTAAAACTCATAATTATCGCACTGCTGCTACTGGTATTGCCTATTCCCATCTCTCCGGTACCTATAACATCATAACCTTCCTGAACCAATCCTTCTATAATTCTTATACCTGATTCTATTGCCTTTATTGCTTCATCTCTGGTCATTGCAGACCTCTTTGAAATATTCCATGTACCTTTTCTTATTTTCATATTGATAATATCTTTGCAATCATAATCTTCTTTAATACCTATATCCACTACTTTTACATCAGAACAGGCCTGTCTGCATAAAACACTTATACCTGCCAAACCTTTAGTCATGCTTACTGCCTGAAGCGCAGTAACTGCTTGTGGGCTGGTACTTACCCCTTCCTCGCAAACACCATTATCCGAAGCCATTACAACCAAGCATTTTTTGGGTACATGGTTATTAACCTTACCCTTTATACCTGCAATCCTTATAGCGATACCTTCCAGTCTTCCTAAACTTCCGATAGGCTTAATCAAATTGTCTAGCCTATTAGATGCATCCTTTATAGTCTTTTCATCAAGAGGTTTTATGTTTGCAACAATGTTGTTTAATAATTCCATTTAAAATTCTCCTTCTTTTCTTCATTGAATTTTCTGTGCTAAAGTTTATATAAAAGCGTTGTACTATTGTTTCGTACTATTGTTTCGTACTATTAATTAGTGTAATTTATGCCATTGCTTTGTACTAATGCTTTGTGCCATCGCCTTGCAGTAAAGTTTTGGACTGAAACTTAAGCTTTCTTATTTCTATAGCCGTGAGAAAAATTTTTATCATAAAGCTTTGAAAGTTCATATTCATCCCCCATAAACTCCCCTACAATAACCAAAGCTGTCTTGTCAATCTGCTCTTTTTTTACTTTTTCACATATATTTGCAAGTGTCCCTTTAATCAACTTTTGTTCAGGCCATGTTGCCTTATATACTACTGCCACAGGTGTGTCATCGTCATAACCCTGTTGAAGCCTTTCAACCAATTCCTCCAACATATGAATACTTAAAAATATAACCATAGACCCTCTGTGGATAGCAAGGGATTCTATACTCTCCTTTTCCGGCACTTCAGTCCTTCCCTTCATCCTTGTAAGTATTACCGTCTGGGAAACTCCGGGAAGAGTATATTCCTGTTTCATAACTGCTGCAGCAGCACAAAAAGAACTTACACCAGGTACAACTTCAAAAGGTATAGACTTTCTCTCAAGTGAGTCCATCTGTTCACGTATTGCACCATAGATAGATGGATCTCCTGAATGTAGTCTGGCTACAATCTTTCCTTCTTTAAAATCATGTTCAATAATTGAAATGATTTCTTCCAAGGTCATCTCCGCGCTGTTATAAATTTCACATCCCGGCTTAACATGTTTTAACAGTTCAATATTCACTAGAGAGCCGGCATAAATTACTGTATCAGCTGCTTCTAGTATCCTTTGCCCTTTAACCGTTATAAGCTCCGGGTCTCCCGGCCCTGCTCCTATAATATAGACTTTCTTAAAAGTTTTATCCGGTTCCTTTATGTTGGGTTGTTTTGTATTATGCTGCATTATCTCTAGTTGCCTTATATCAGGCTGCATTATCTCTAGTTGATTTATGTCTGGCTGCTTCATTTTTTCTTCATCCCCCCTATATTTACTAAA
>CAZEYH010000203.1:0-5314 GCA_964515895.1 uncultured Clostridiaceae bacterium
CTTTTAAAGCAACGGTCCTATACATTGCACCTGTATCAAGATACACTATTTTAAGCCTTTTAGCAATAATTTTAGCAATAGTACTTTTCCCTGCTCCGGCCGGACCATCTATAGCTATGTTAATCATTAATCAAATAAATCCTCCTTGTTATTATGCAGTCAAACATTTAAATATGGTATATCATTGAATATCTATTCATATCTGTTCCGCCAGATCCGGCCTTAATGCCTTTGCTTTTCTTAAATAGACATATTTTATTTCTTTGTTGGTTTTTTCAGTATTTATATGCATCAAAACCCTTATACACTTTTCCAAACTACCGGGTACTTCCATTTCGTGAGTACACATAAGTGCAATATCAGTCCAGCCCATTTCTCTTGCAGCTACTGCTGGAAATGTAGCATCTATATCCCTTGTTGTAGAAAATATTACACTAATAATATCATCTTTATTGATACTATTTTCTTCAATTATTTTAGACAACAAATATTTTGTTTCCTTTACTATTTCCGCAACAGTATTATTATCTATGGTTGTTGCGCCTCTAACAGCTCTTACAGGCAAAAAGACTCCTCCTTATACAACTCTATGACCTAACCCTATGGCTATTTCATTTAAATGTAAAAGTCCAATTCCAAAGAATATTGCCACACTAATATGATCATTATACCGTGCAATTCCAATTTTCCCCCCTACATTTAAGCCTATGGCCTTTGGCATTACCTGGGAAAGGGCTTCTCTTGTTGCACCGGCGACTGCTCCTTCTTCTGTATGACTATTGCCTATAACTCCTTCTCTTTTTGAAGAAACTACAGCTCTTTCTACAATTTTCATAACGGAATTGATAAACTCTCCGCCATAATCAGCTGCTGCTGTACTTATTCCAAATTTCAACATTTCTTGTTGAAAAAGTTTTTCTTCACGTCTGTCTGATGTCAATGCAATTTTAATTGCTGCAATAGCTATCTCCTTGCTTCCATACTTCTCTATATTTTCCATGGCAACTTCTAAGACACCTTTCATTATATATTTTAGTATGTGTCAAGTTAACATATTTATATTATTTTGTTTACCAACTAATTTAATATTATATAAGATAAGCAAATTAAAAACAATAAATTATTCTATTTTTACCTGAATAATTTTTTTAACCTGTGATTTGATGCGAAATTTTTGACCAAGACAATCAGTTTTTATGTTATCGCTCTTTGAAATTATTAATATATCTATATAATCTGGTGATTCACTTCCATCAATCTCTATTATATCACCATCTCTTACCTTTATTGTAATTTCATCCTCTAAAAAGGCAGCCTTTTCATCTCCATTTACAAGAATTTTTGCATCTTGTTTGTTACCTTTGCCAAGAGATTTGAAAGTCAATTCACCCTGTTTATATAAAAACTCTTCACTTTTTAAGGGAGTTCCTTCTATTTCTTCATTTATAAATATTTCTGCCCTTATGAAGGGATTTGTAAGCGCTATTTGTGAAATAATTAGCAAAATGAATAATAATATAAAAGATGTAAGAAGTGTTCTTTCAATATTAATTTCTAAAATCTTGTTTTTCAACGTAGATTTCTTTGAATATCGCTTTCCCATCTTTTCCTCCATTTTTGATTAGATTATACCCAATGAATGCTGTTTTTAGTCAGCAATTCATTCCTGCATTATAGCCGGTGGAAAAAGCAATGGTCAAATTATATCCTCCTGTATAGCCATCCACATCGATAATTTCACCCGCGAAGAATAATCCTTTTATCAGTTTAGATTCCATAGTAGTTGGATTTATTTCATCTGTTGATACTCCTCCGGAAGTTACTATGGCTTCGCTAATGGGTCTTGAACCTTTAATGGTTAATTCAAGTCCTTTCATTACACCAACAAGATTTTTTCTTTCTTCTTTTGTTATTTGATTTACAGGTTTTTCAGGATGTATATGAGATAGCATTATAACTATCGGAATTATTTTTTTTGGTAAAAGATCGCAAAGAGAGTTTTTTAATATCTTCCTTGAGTATTTATCGAAATCCCTACATAATCTTGAATAAAGCATTTGGTCACTTAAAGCCGGCTTTAAATCAATTATAAGTTTATTGCTATTATTTTTAGTGCCGATAATATGTCTACTGCCACTTAAAACTACAGGACCTGAAACACCAAAATGAGTGAAAAGTAATTCACCAAAATCGGAATATACTTTCTTACCGTTTTTATTTATTATTGATATTGAAATGTTTTTCAATGTCAATCCTTGAAGCTCTTTTACCCAAGTCTCCACTATTTCAAGAGGTACAAGGGATGGGTTAGGCGAAATTACAGTATGTCCAAGAGTTTTTGCAATTAAATAACCATCACCTGTAGAACCTGTTCTAGGATATGATGCTCCGCCTGTTGATAAAACTACCGAATCACATTCATATTCGCTGTCATCTTCCATAAATATGCTTTTAACACAATTATCGCATATTCTTATTCCCTTAATTGAAGAGCTTAGCATAAATTTTACCTTATTATTTTTTGCATACCTTATGAGCACATCGGCAACATCTTCAGACCTGTCAGAAACCGGGAAAACCCTACCACCCCGCTCTACCTTTATCTTTAATCCGTTTTTTTCAAAAAAATTTATAATATCATTATTAGAAAATGTATATAATGATGAATATAAAAAATACCCATTGCCAGGGATATTACTAATCAAACCTTCAATATCTGTATTATTTGTTATATTACATCTGCCTTTACCAGTGATTAGAAGCTTTTTGCAAAGACAGTTATTCTTCTCAAAAAGCATCGTATCAAGGCCTCTTTCGGCAGCTTTACCTGCTGCCATCAAGCCTGCAGGCCCTCCTCCAATAATAGCTATTTTTCTTCCTAAGGGCCTTTTAAATATTCTTCCCAATTTGTTACTTTCCACCTTTTCTTAGTATTAGTCAAATGGTGATGTTGTAATATTATCATACTTCTCATATACTTGATACTCATCCCATATTGTTTCCAGTTTATTAAATATTTCATACATTTCATCGTGTTTTTTCATTCCTATAGCTACAATAAGTGCATTTATAAGACTTAAGGGTGCAACTAATGAATCAACAAAAGAAGCCATGTCACTTCTTGCAATAAGAGAATAATGGGCAGATGATGCTATCGGGGATTTCTTACTATCTGTTATTGCTATTACCGTAGCACCTGTATTCCTGGCAAATTGCATAGCTTTAATAGTTCTTTTTGAATATCTGGGGAAACTGATTCCTATAACCACATCTCCCTCAGTGGCCCTTACAATTTGCTCAAACATTTCACTAACACTGGTTGTATGAACCAGTCTTACATTTGGAAACATCAAATTAAAATAAAAGCCTAGGAAACTTGCTAAAGGGGCCGAACTTCTAACTCCTAATATATATATTTGTTTCGCTTCTAATATCGATTCAACAACTTTATTAAATTCTTCTTGATTTACTTCATCAAGGGTTAATTTAATTTTTTCCATATCTGATTGCAATACACTTTTTAAGACATTTTCCTCACTTAATCTGCTTGAGGATATAGCAATTCTTTGTATAGAAGTTAGTTTGCTTTTTACTAATTCATGCAGTTCCTTTTGAAGTTCCGGGTAACCTTCAAATCCAAGTTTTACAGCAAACCTTACAACTGTGGATTCGCTAATACCCACTACTTCTCCTAATCTTGATGCAGTCATAAATGCGGCTTTATCATAATTACTTAATATATATTCGGCAATTGCCTTTTGCCCTTTGCTAAAACTACTGTAATTCTCTTGTATAGCTTTGAGTAAATCATGACTATCAGTTTTCAATCGTATACCTCCAATTGTATTAATATATGCAGACAATAATATATAGGCAATTAATATGTGCGTAATAATATGTAGGCAATGTAGGCAATAATGAACTACTATATAACAATATTATATTTTTAGTTATAAAAAATCAAGAGGTTGTTCGAAATTTAATTCATATGTTCGTGTTATTGCTTAATGCCCACATTATTGCCACAAATCTTTATGGGTGCATTTAATCTATTTGAAGAAAATATGCACCCATCTTCATTGTTTTTTATTAATCTGCATTATTGCCACATATCTTTATTATTGCCGCATATTCTTAATCTTTATGTCTTTCTAAACCGGATGAATCTGATTTTCATAATCTACCAGGTTGTTATCTATTTTATACTTTTTAGCCTGTCTATATTTAAAGTAGTTTTCAGCTACCTGTGGGAACAGAGCATAGGATAATACATCTTCTTCCTGTTCCATATATACCTTCATTTCATCTTTTATCTTCTCTAATTCCGGTTCAATATGATCAGCCGGTCTGCAGGTTATTGGTTTTTCACCTTTTAGTATTAAGTCCTGTATCTCCTTTGATATTGGAGCAGGGGTTTTGCCATATTCTCCTTTAACAAGAGCCTTGGATTCTTTTGGAACCATCTTGTATCTTTCACCGCTTATAACATTTAATACAGCCTGGGTTCCAACTATCTGACTTGTTGGTGTTACAAGTGGAGGATATCCAAAATCTGCCCTAACTTTCGGTACTTCGTTTAAAACGTCTTCGAATTTATCTGATTGATTTGATTGCTTAAGTTGAGATACAAGGTTTGAAAGCATGCCACCAGGTACCTGGTATTTTAATGTATTTACATCAACACCCATTACCTTTACATCAAGTAATTTCTGTTTAATAAACTCTTCCTTCAAAGGCTTGTAATAATCTGCAATTTCACTCAATAACTTAAGATCAATGCCTGTATCGTATTCGGTGCCTTTCAAAGATGCAACAAGAGGTTCTGTGGGGGGCTGTGAAGTTCCCATAGCCATAGGTGAAATAGCACAGTCTACGATATCAACTCCTGCTTCAATTGCCTTCAAATAAGTCATTGATGCTACACCACTTGTATAATGTGTGTGTAGTTGAATTGGTATGTTTACATTTTCTTTTAAAGCTTTAACCAAATCGTATGCAGGATAAGGAAGTAATAAGCCTGCCATGTCCTTAATGCATATTGAATCTGCCCCAAGGTCCACAAGGTCCTTTGCAGTTTTCACAAAATGATCCAAGTCGTGCACCGGGCTTATAGTATAACTAACTGCAGCTTGAGCATGTCCTTTTTCCTTTTTACATGCTTTTATTGCTGTTTCAATATTTCTTATATCATTTAAAGCATCAAATATACGAATAATATCTATGCCGTTAGCAATTGATTTTTGAACAAAGTATTCTACGACATCATCTGCATAATGCTTGTATCCAAGAAGGTTTTGTCCTCTTAAAAGCATTT
>CAZEYH010000204.1:0-5280 GCA_964515895.1 uncultured Clostridiaceae bacterium
GTATTACAACATAATCTTTTTTTGAATAACCGGTGCTTCGTATAAAATTACGTAGTAAAGGTATGTTTCCACCATGGCTATTAACTAACACCACTTTTTTAAACCCATTACGTGCTATTTCCGCACATAATTCCGTTAAAAGTCTCTGCTCTAATTCAACAGTTAATCTTATTCCACCTTTACGTCTAGTATGTCCCTGTACATCACCAAATGTAAAATCGGGAAACACACAGACAGGCTCAATTTCTGAAGCCTTTCTAAGTATATACGAAGCCTTTAGAATATCCGTTCCCACAGGCAGATGCTGCCCATGCATTTCAAGACATCCTAGAGGCATAGCACAAACACCTTTTGATTTTTTAATTACTTCTTCAAATTCTTCTTCTCGCAGATATTCCCATATCATTACTATCCCTCCCTGCTAATAATTATTTTTTAAAAAATACACTCCATTTTTACTATATAACACATTATTTCTATTAGTAAATATTCATTATTTTCTTGCAAGTGTATACCAATTTGATAACACAGTTATATAAAACATGTGTTGAATTTTTATGTGACAATAATATACATTTTTTGCAAGGCATGCATATAAGAAGTAACATAGGTATATTTAATAGAATCATACAGAAATGTGTCTAACTTAAGTATGTTCTCTTCTGAATTTTCCTGGAGTTTCATCTACAATTTGCTTAAAACGTCTTATAAAACTATTAACGTTGTAGTAACCTATTTCCTTACCAATTTCGTATACAGGCATATCTGTTTTCTTTAGAAGCTTCTTTGCTTTTTCAATTCTCAATTCTGTGATGTAATCATTAATATTAGTTCCAGTGCTATCTTTGAAAGTTCTACTTAAAGATGACATAGTCATATTAAATTCGTCTGCCATCAGATTGAGGGAAAATTCAGCATTGTTATAATGTTCATTTATGTATCCTTTCATCTGGCTAATTATGTCAGTGTCATTTGATTGACTTAAATTTTCAAAAATTATTATACAATCACTTTGCATTTTTTTAAGCATATCTAAAAAACTTTCAACGCTCTGATATTCTTGTATTAAAAATATGTTAGGATAATCAAACATTGTATTTTTAATATTCATTTCTGTACATTTTTGAATAAGTAAAATAATCAAATCTACAAATAGCAGCCGTGAGCTTAGAATAGAAATGGACTTCCCTTTTAATTGTTTTTCTATATCTAGGAATACTTCTATCATACCTTTTTTATTACTTTGAGCAATATTTTTCGAAAGATACTCTACAATATCGCTGCTGTTAGAACTATACTTAATATCTTCATAAAACTGTATACCTTTTCTTCTTTGTGCAAATATATATTCAAAAGTTGCAGAAGCTTCTCTATATGATACTGGTATATTTTCTATAGTATTCTGAATACTCCCTACAGCAACAATTGTTAATGAACTAATTTTTCCTAGAAGTGATTTTAAGAATGGAGCCACAGAGTCTTGTGATTCTGATGAAAAAGAAACAATCATGCCATAGATATATTTGGAGGCAGTCATTCTTAGTACAAAGCTTACTTCATAAGGAAGCAGTTCACTAACATGGTCTGTTATCTTATCACTGTCCATATACTCATCAAACGCAAGAACACATACTTGAAAGCCATCGGAGTATAGTGACAAATCAAAAGCTGTGTTTAGCTTATTAATTTCATCAACATTACATATTTCTCCCTTGAAAAGCTTAAATACCAAATAATCTGTAATATCTTTAATATTATTTTTCATTATGCTATTTTTGCTAATCAGATATTTAAAAGAAGAACGTATATAATCAAAATCATTTTTTTCTATAGGATTCATGTAACATTTATCTGCAATCTTTTTCTTAAGCTGCTCCACTGGCTTATAACTTACCTTAGCAAAGAAGAATGCAAAAACCATACCGGTTACTAAAGCAGCTATAATAATCCATAACCATAGCATAAACTGTCTTGACTTTTGTGCAATAATTATACCCCTGCTCATAATAGCAGTGTAGAACAGTTTCCCATCTGCAGATTTTATTGAATTTATAATATAGCACTTACCATTGTACTTAATATTCTGTCCCAATCTATGGTTGCTTACTCCATCAGAGCTATTTTCTACATGTTGTAATATTTGCTTAAAATGGTTAACATCATAATTGTTATCATTATTTACGTAGGATAAAATCTTACCTCTATCATCAGAAACAAATGCACATCCGGAATTATTTGAAAGCATTTTTTGTAATGTTTTTTGAAATGCAGAATGGTTTATGACAAATAGTACAACCTTCTTTTTATTCTTTACTTCCGATCCATTAATTGGAATCGCATAAATAATATTATCTTTAGCTGTATTTTTCATGGGCAAAAATATTTCCACACTATTTAAATTATCAAGTATCGTTCTTAATCTTTCCCTAGAAAATAAATCATCATTCTGATCAAAATAACGAAAATTAGAAAATGAAATCGAGCTAGATGTGGAAAAAAGATACTCATCACCCACACAATAGAGAATGGTCTCACTAGGTAATTCTGCATTAAGAGATAAAATTCTAAGTCGAGTTTTCAATGCTTTTACTTCCGAAGTCTGAGTTAGTGGGTGATAGGAGTCTATAATTTGTTCATCAACAAAAATAGAGTTAGCAATGTTAAAAAGTTGTGTTATATGATTGTCTATGACGTTCTTAGCAAAAACTGTATCATTAATTGAAGATGTTATAGCACTTTCATACATTTCATTTATAAAACACATTTGAACAAATGGGATGATTAGTAGTACAGGTAATAAAAATACAAGTATATATGAAGCAATCATACAATTAAAGGTATTCTGCTTAGCTACAAACTTTTTTAATAGCATTAATATACCTCCTAAGTTTCTAACTTTAACTCATATTTATCCATTACAACGAGCAAATTAAGACTATCTATGTTTACAGTTCCTACTCTTACAGTTTCCATTGATGAAAGTATTGGTATTTTTAGAAAATCAGATGTTATGCCTAGTTCCCCAAGAATTTTTACCTGTCCCTCAGAAGTAGCACCCCCATGGCTCCACATTGCCGATATTAAAAAAGGATCTCCCCCCAGCTGCTTAACTTTTTGTGAAACAATTTTAAGCACAGGCGGAATTCTTTCAATCCCTCTGCTTCCGGCAGTAATTGCTGCTCTATTGCCTTTTTTAATATAAAGATGTAGATTTAGATTATCTAATTCTTTAATAATTGTACTCTCTAAATTATTTATGTATCTGGTTTCAAACTTTTGTCTAATTTTTATCCATTCAAATTTTCCCAATTTTACATTCATAGTACACTCCTATTGCTATAAATACAATCTGGCTTTGAATGAAATGTTGGATAATGCTTCTATAATTACAATATATACTTCATATATAATTATACAATAAATAATGTCGAAAAGTTTGCTTTTCATTAAGAAAAGTTTGCATATATTCTTATATTCAAGTATAATTGATGATATATTTACTTTCTAGAACTAAATAGGTGCAGCTGCACCTATTTGATTAAGATTAACCATCACACATATATCTCCATATGCACCTTTGTCTGCATCAATTGTTCTTCCACAAGCCAAAAGGGTTGCTATACATTCCATTAGAAATATTGAAAAGATATCACCATGCATTGTTCCATTCTTCGTTCCATTTAGGCATCTGATCATCGTCCTTTATTGCCTTTAGCATTCTTACCAAGTTTTCCACCATAACTCTAACTGTTGCTTTTCCTATGCGTTCATTACAACCCTCAGGTGTATGGCCTGCATACGCATTCGGGTAATTTTTGCCCCAACTAAACCTTGTAAATGTTTCACCTGCCTCATCTAGGTGTTTGGTTGCTCCCGTAGGAAGGCCATCCAAATCATGGATTTTATCCATACGTACAAGTCCAGGGTAAGTTCCAAGCATAGCGGCAGTTTCACCAAAACAGGCATGCCCAAATTTCTTTTTCTTTTCTACAAAATCTCGCAATATTTCAATATCATTATCGTTTAATTCCGGAAAATACTCTCTCTCGTTCTTCTCAAACAGATCCATTAACATATAGGGGCTTACAAGATCAAGGTCATGCATTATTACAACATAGTCTTTTTTTGAATAACCGGTGCTTCGTATAAAATTACGTAGTAAAGGTATGTTTCCACCATGGCTATTAACTAACACCACTTTTTTAAACCCATTACGTGCTATTTCCGCACATAATTCCGTTAAAAGTCTCTGCTCTAATTCAACAGTTAATCTTATTCCACCTTTACGTCTAGTATGTCCCTGTACATCACCAAATGTAAAATCGGGAAACACACAGACAGGCTCAATTTCTGAAGCCTTTCTAAGTATATACGAAGCCTTTAGAATATCCGTTCCCACAGGCAGATGCTGCCCATGCATTTCAAGACATCCTAGGGGCATAGCACAAACACCTTTTGACTTTTCAATTGCTTCTTCAAATTCTTCTTCTCGCAGATATTCCCATATCATTACTATTCCTCCCAGCCAATAATTATTTTTTAAGAAAAATACACTCCAAAATACACTCCATTGTTACTATATAACACATCATTTCTACTAGTAAATATTCATTTTTTGTAAGGCATGCATATAAGAAGTAACATAGGTATATATAAGAGTATCACATAGAAATATATCTAATTTAAGTGTGTTCTCTTCTGAATTTTCCTGGAATTTCATCTACAATTTGCTTAAAACGTCTTATAAAACTATTAACGTTATAGTAACCTATTTCCTTACCAATTTCGTATATGGGCATATCTGTTTTCTTTAGAAGCTTCTTTGCTTTTTCAATTCTCAATTCTGTGATGTAATCATTAATATTAGTTCCGGTGCTATCTTTAAAAGTTCTACTTAGAGATGACATAGTCATATTAAATTCGTCTGCCATCATATTGAGGGAAAATTCAGCATTGTTTATTAATGAAATATTTATAATATTCTTGTAGCAATAACTATAGTTACATATAATTGTACAATATAAAATATTAAAAATCTTTGCTTTTCATTTAGAAAAGTTTGCATATATTCTTATATTCAAGTATAATTAGTTTAGCAATATAAATTGGGGTATATTCTTATGGAACAAGCAGCAATCTTTGTCGATACAACAAATATAGCTGTTTCAATAAAACATAATAAAAACACTTCATGGAATATGAAAAATTTTCACTTTCATGGAGCTTTTGAAATTTATTATTCCCTGTCAGATAATATCAAACTTTTTGTATCTGACAATA
>CAZEYH010000205.1:0-5273 GCA_964515895.1 uncultured Clostridiaceae bacterium
GATGTTTTTCAAGAGGCAGATATAACGGGGGCAACAGCTCCATTTTGTAAACATAATTATCTGGTAAAGAATGTAGAAGACTTACCAAGAATATTAAAAGAGGCTTTTCATATAGCATCTTCAGGAAGGCCTGGACCAGTGCTTGTAGATATACCTATAGATGTACAGGATAGCGAGTTTTATTTTCAGTACCCCATAGATTTAGATATAAAAGGATATAAGCCTAATTATAAAGGACATCCTTTGCAAATAAAAAGAATAGCAGAAGTAATTGAGAAGGCAAAAAGGCCTGTGATCTGTGCAGGGGGAGGAGTTATAAGCGGAAATGCGAGTAATAAATTGATGAAGCTAATAGAAAAGTGTAATATCCCTGTAGTTACTACACTTATGGGAATAGGTTCCATTCCTACAGATAATGAGATGTGTCTTGGAATGTTGGGTTCTCATGGGAGTTATCCTGCAAATTACGCCATTAACAATACAGACCTTTTAATAATAATGGGTGCTAGAGTTGGAGATAGAGCTATGGCGTCAGCGAGTAAAATAGCTCAAAAAGCCAAGATTGTTCATATAGATATAGACCCTGCTGAAATAGGGAAAAATATTGAAGTTGAGATACCTGTTGTAGGTGATGTTAAGTCAATACTTAGAGATTTGTTGCATATGGTTAAAAAGGGCGATACTCATGCATGGGTAGAAGAAATGAGAAAAGTAAGGCGAGAGCATACAGCTAAAACAGAAAGCAGCAGACTAGTCAAAAGAAAAGGCGATAGACATGCAAGTTTATATTTAGGTAACGGTAGCGATGCAGACAGCACTATAAAACCTTCATTCCTACTTAAAATGCTTTCAGATATAATGAATGATGATAATGTGAATGAAGATAATATCCATGATGCTATTATTACCACCGAAGTTGGGCAGAACCAGATATGGGCTGCCAACAATTTAACTATAAGAAAACCCGGCAAGTTCATAACTTCCGGTGGTATGGGGACTATGGGATATGGCTTACCTGCAGCAGTGGGTGCTAAAATTGGATGCCCTAATACAAGAGTTATAAATATAAGTGGAGATGGAAGTTTTCAGATGTCATTGCAGGAACTTGGTACAATAAAGCAAAATAAACTTGGAATTAAAATTGTAATACTAAATAATTCAAGATTAGGAATGGTAAGAGAACTTCAAAAAATGAAATATTCAAGCCGTTATTCTCAGATACATTTAGAAGATAACCCGGATTTTGTAAAATTGGCAGCTGCTTATGGGATTAAAGGTGAAAGAATAACAAAAAATTCTGAAGTAGAGGGAGCTCTAATAAGAATGCTTTCAGATGATAAGGCATATATGCTGGATTGTGCAGTAGATCCAGAGGAGCCGACATTGTGATAAAGGGGGTGTTATAGAAATGGCAAAACATATACTTTCAGTATTAGTTGAAAATCATGCCGGTGTACTTTCAAGGGTTTCAGGGCTTTTCAGCCGGAGAGGTTTTAATATAGACAGCCTTGCTGTTGGAATTACTGAAAATCCTGAGGTATCCAGAATGACAATTGTTGTAGATGGGGATGAGTATACTGTAGAGCAGGTAAGCAAACAGTTAAATAAGCTTGTTAATGTAATAAGAGTTAAAAGACTTGAAGCGTCTGACTCGGTAAAAAGAGAATTGGCACTTATTAAAGTAAATGCTACTGCAGCTACCAGGTCTGAAATAGTTCAAATTGTCGAAATATTTAGAGCAAAGATTATAGATGTTTCTAAAGATACGCTAACTATCGAAGTATCAGGTGATGAAGACAAAGTAGGTGCATTGGAAAATATGATAAGACAGTTCGGCATCAAGGAAATTGTAAGGACAGGACTAATAGCTCTTGAAAGAGGCAATAAGCATATTAAAGCCAATAATGGTAATGTCAGTACTGATAGCAATGATAACAATAACAATAACAATAATAATGATAATGATAACGAGGAGTGATATAAATGGCAAGAATGTATTATGATAATGATTGTGATTTAGGTTTACTAAAGGGAAAGACTGTAGCAGTTATAGGTTATGGAAGCCAGGGGCATGCTCATGCTCAGAATTTAAATGACAGTGGAGTGAATGTGGTAGTCGGATTAACTCCGAATTCTAGAAGCAGACAGCAGGTTACTAATGATGGGCTTAAGGTTATGGATACTGCTGATGCAGCAAAAGCAGCAGATATGATTATGATACTTGTCCCTGATCAGGTGCAGGCATCGGTATATAAAGAAAGTATAGAACCATACATTAAAGCAGGAGATATATTGATGTTTGCTCATGGCTTTAACATTCATTTCAAGCAAATAGTACCACCGGAGAGCGTCGATGTTGTTATGGTTGCACCCAAGGGCCCCGGACATACAGTAAGAAGCCAATATAATGAGGGCAAGGGAGTACCATCCCTAATAGCCGTATATCAGGATGCATCAGGTAAGGCAAAAGATTATGCTTTGGCTTATGCAGCCGCAATAGGTGCCGGAAAAGCGGGGATACTTGAGACTACCTTTGGGGAAGAAACTGAAACGGATTTATTCGGGGAACAGGCTGTTCTCTGCGGTGGAGTTACTGAATTGATGAAAGCAGGATTTGATACTTTGGTTGAAGCAGGATATCAGCCTGAAATTGCATATTTTGAATGTATACATGAAATGAAGCTTATAGTTGACCTTATAAATCAGGGTGGTTTTGAATTTATGAGATATTCAATAAGTGATACAGCAGAATATGGCGATTATGTTACCGGTAGGAGAATTATTACTGAAGAAACAAGAAAAGAAATGAAAAAAGTGTTAGAAGAGATACAACGCGGTGTTTTTGCCTCTAAATGGATAACGGAAAACAATGCCGGCGGAAGGGCACAGTTCCTGGCAATGAGAAGCAAAGAATCAGAACACCAACTGGAAAAGGTCGGAAAAGAACTAAGAAAAATGATGAGCTGGCTTAAAAAATGAGGTTGAAATATGAGGTGGGAATATGGGTGTGCGAATTAAGATATTTGATACAACATTAAGAGATGGAGAACAGACTCCGGGGGTTAATCTGAATGTATACGAAAAGGTTGAAATTGCTAAGCAGTTGGAAAGATTGGGTGTAGATATAATTGAGGCAGGGTTTGCAATAGCTTCACCCGGAGACTTCGATGCAGTATCTGAAGTGGCCAGGATTGTTAAGGATGTAAAAGTTGCAAGCCTTGCAAGAGCGTTGGAAAAAGATATCGACCGGGCATGGGAAGCAGTACAGCATGCAAGAATGCCACTTATTCACACATTTATTGCTACATCGGATATCCATATGAAGTATAAATTGAAGATGACAGAAGAACAAGTACTTGAGAGAGCAGTAGCAATGGTTAAGTATGCCAGAAAGTATTGTGAGAATGTCGAATTTTCAGCTGAAGATGCCAGTAGAACAAGAGTTGAATTTCTTTACAAAATAATTGAAGAAACTATAAAAGCAGGAGCTACTATTGTAAATATACCTGATACCGTAGGATATGCAACGCCTGATGAATTTGGCAGGCTTATAAGAGGGATAAAAGATAATGTACCCAATATTGACATGGTGGATATGAGTGTTCACTGTCATAATGATTTGGGTATGGCTGTGGCAAATTCTCTTGCCGCAATAGAAAACGGAGCTACACAGGTAGAGTGTACAATTAATGGTCTTGGTGAAAGAGCAGGTAATGCAGCCCTAGAAGAAATAATTATGGGGATAGATACAAGAAAAGACTTTTATAAGGTTACCCATAAAATAGATACAACCCAGATATATAGATCAAGCAAGCTTATAAGTAGTCTAACAGGAATTACAGTACAACCTAATAAAGCTATTGTAGGCTCCAATGCATTTGCACATGAGTCGGGTATACATCAACACGGCGTTTTGTCTGAAAAAAGCACATATGAAATAATGACGCCTGAATCAATAGGGCTTAAACAAAACAGGATGATACTTGGGAAATTATCAGGTCGCCATGCTTTTGAGGAAAAGCTAAAAGAAATGGGATATAATTTAACTGAAGAGCAAATAAAAAATTCGTTTCAGAAGTTTAAGGAACTGGCAGATAGGAAAAAGGATATTTCAGATAGCGATATTGAAGCTGTGGTTGAGGAAAAGTTTGCCAAAATACCGGAGATTTTTCAGTTAGAAACCTATCAGATAAGCAGTGGAAACAGAGTTGTATCAACATCAACAGTTAGCGTTAGAAGAAATGGAAATCTTTTTACCGAAGCTGCTACTGGAGAAGGCCCTGTTGATGCAGCCTTTAATGCAATGGAAAGAGCAGTCGGATTTACAATGAAATTAGAAGATTATAGCCTTAGAGCCGTTACCGGGGGAAAGGATGCCCTTGGTGAAGTTACTGTTAGGGTATCTAGGAATGGTAAAATGTTTACCGGAAGAGGTGTTAGTACTGACGTTATAGAAGCTAGTGTTAAGGCATATTTGAATACAATAAACAGAGTATTAAGTGAATTCGGGGAAGAAATTATTTTGCAAAGCAGGTGAAACAGTTGAGAAAAATTTTAATATACGATACAACTTTAAGAGATGGTGCTCAGGCACAAGGTATTTCTTTTACTGTGGATGATAAGCTGAAAATAGCAAAAGCTATAGACAAACTCGGTATAAGTTATATTGAGGCCGGAAATCCCGGATCAAACCCTAAAGACCTTGAGTTTTTCCAAAGGGTGAAGGAAATTGGACTGAAACATGCAAAAGTAGTTGCTTTTGGCAGTACTCGCAGAGTTAATATGCCGGTAGCGGAAGATGCAAATGTTCAATCACTTTTGACAGCAGACACACCTGTTATAGCAATATTCGGGAAAAGTTGGGACTTCCATGTAACCAATGTCCTTAAAACAAACTTGGAAGAAAATCTATGTATGATATATGATACTATAGAGTTCTTTAGTAGTTTAGGTAAGGAAGTAATCTTTGATGCAGAACACTTTTTTGATGGGTATAAGGCCAATCCACAATATGCTGTAAAAACTCTTAAGGCTGCATGTGATGCGGGAGCTTCAAGCATTTGCCTTTGCGACACAAATGGTGGAACTTTCCCTAATGAAATATTTGAGATTACAGAAAAAATGGTGAAAGAAATAAAAATACCCATAGGTATACATTGTCATAACGATAACGGAATGGCTGTGGCAAATTCTATTATTGCAGTTCAGGCTGGGGCTGATTATGTACAGGGTACAATAAACGGATTTGGAGAGCGGTGCGGGAATGCCAATCT
>CAZEYH010000206.1:0-5212 GCA_964515895.1 uncultured Clostridiaceae bacterium
TTTTCTACCATGTTCTTCTCCATAACGTTCAATTAGTTCTTCACGGAATCGATTGGCAGTTTCTCTATCGTTGACCTTCCTCTTTTCACTAATCCAGATAAATCTATCCTCGTCAGTTTCAGGAACCTGGTCCACCTCACCGGCCATCCAAGGAAGCCACTCATACATTTGTGACTTGTGGCAGTGAAGCATCCTCATTTTTATATCAATAACATCATCAATATCTACCACCACATCAGGTATAAACTCATATGGCCTTTTAAAATTATCCTCTAAATATAATATGATGGGCGTATAATCCAAACATGGTGTTAACGGACATACATTGGGTATCCGTATTGCATAGGAACAATCCTGCACCAACATTGCAGTGCGGCGGTGGTCAGGGTGGTAATCATTAAGACGATGTGTGAAAATTAGATCGGGCCTAAATTCTCTGATTATTCGAATGAATAATTCACGGGTAGCAATATCTGCTTCAAGACCGTTATTACGGATATCAAGAACGAGGGGCTCAATGCCTGTTATCTTACAGCTATTTGCTGCTTCTCCACTACGGATACGGGCTAACTGTCCCCCTCCCATTGTTTGATGTCCTGTATTTCCGTTAGTGGCATACACATATTTTACAACATGCCCTAGTGCACGGTATTTAGCTGCTATACCACCGGTTTTTATTTCATTATCATCTGGATGAGCTCCGATTACCATAATACGCAATTTTTTCTTAGTCATAAAGATTCCTCCATTAATTAATTCAGTTTAATTGCTATCAAGAACTATTTCTCCCGTTGCTATTAGTGCTCATGTATTCCTCGACTTTTCGTTAACATAGAATAATGTTTTAAGAATAACTACTAAACTTTTAAAATGATCATTAGTATTTATTTAAGTGTAGACAGCATTTCATAATATAATTTTGCATAATATGCAGCTACAGTTTCAGCATCAGAACTATATTCATCAATTTCTGCGGAAATATAACCTTCATATCCATCATTTTTTAGTAACTGCATAATTTCTTTATGCGGGTAGGGTTTTAATAAGGAATGCATATGAACATGCCTTATCAGGTGTTTTATGCGGCTGTATGTACTTTTTACCGATTCACCAACTTTGTCTTTCTGACTGCAATTATATATAAGACCTAAACCTGGAACTCCCGAATATTCCACGGCTTTTATAGCATATTTCCAAAAGTTAAAATCTCCATGCATCTCCAATAACACATCGACTTTATAAGGCTTTGAAAACTCATTCAATTCAGTAAGAGCTTCACCCACCCATTTAATAGTTTGTTCTTTATCTACATTTTCCTCGAAATTATTCCCGAACACTCTTATTCTTGGTGCTTCTATATCGGCTGCAAGTTCAACATACCTTTTTGCCATATCGATGTTTTGCCTTCTCAGTTTCCCTTCACTGTACTCAAATCTGCATGATGTTCCCACACCTATAGCTTCAAGATAGGCATCTTCCAGCTTCTCTTTTATTATCTTTCTTTCTTCTTTGTTTGTTTCAAGCTCTACACCATGTTTGTTTCCTATACCAGTACGAAACTCAACTCCGGCATAACCCCAGTTTTTGCAAACTTCAATAATTTTATCCAGGTCCCAATCCTTCCCAATATTATAAGTCAGCAATCCAAGTTTCATATAAATCATCTCTCCTTTCATCTTCCTTTGTAATAATAGGCCATACAAACATATTGTAATTTATTACCTCTGTAATTTCTTTGCACATTTTATTAATTCATTGATATATTACATTATTAAAATTATTTGGTGCTTTTGCATGTTTCAAATCTTGAATGTTTAAGAATTAGATTTTTCAAAAAAATCACATGCTCTGCTCCTCTGACACATTATATCTTTAATAATTTTCGCGCATTGCCATTGTAAGTCTTATCACATACTTTGCGGGAAATCGCACACTCCTCTAGCAAACCATCTAAATATTTGCTGACATTGCTGACACACAAATTTTTTTAATACCAGTTTATCCATCATTTCTGACATTTATCAAATGAAGCACACTACTAACTTTCAAATAATATCCCTCACAGCATTTTTTAGACATCAATATTTATAAGCAATACTATTTAAAACTTTCATTTCTTAAATTATTGATGAATCTAAAAAATACCTTTTTAACATCACACCTTTTAAAAAACTTTTCATATTGCCAGTCTAATCTGATATTTAGTATTTATGATACTGTTAACATTTAAAATCAAGTATACAGTTACTAAATATTTTCCATAGTAATTTTATTGCACCTCTCACACTTCTTTCCTTAATCTTGTATATCATAGCCGTTGAATATAGTGTAAGAATATTTATTATGTAACCAAGGTGCATAAGGTAGCGAAAGCCTTTCATAGCTTCACAGCTATATGAAAAATAGTGCTGATACGAATAACAATGATGTTTTATAATGAGATTCTGTGTCTCAATATTCCAACGGGGTTTACCTATAAAATTACACCTTTTCCAACATTTCTTTCTGTTAATTTTCTAGATAATGACAATACATCATTCTCTTTTTTTAACCTCAAGTACCTCAAGTTCTGTATCCTTACCAATCTCAACCTATGTTTCCTCACATGCCTCTACATTGATTTCTATAGACTTGCTGTCATTATCTCTATAATATTAATCAACATCATTTACCCACCGAAATTCCTGACTAACACTATTTATTATTCGTCCAGCATACTTTTTTCTATTTTATCTATTTTCTTAAGACCTCTAGTATCCTCTCATGCAACCTTTAAAGAACCATTTTGGGGTGATAACAGATATTTATTACAACAGCCCTGCCTACATCAGCGCTTTGTATTGCTTAAATATATCCAATTAGTTGCTTTGTCCAACCTATCCATTTATCCCTTACTGCCAGCGATCAAGATGCCGCTGAAAATATTATGCAACCAGCATATTGATGGTTTTCTCCAACTATTTCTATGAAATAGTTAATCTTATCTCCAGAATAACTTCCATACTTCAGTTCATGGTATCTTTCAATGTATTCTTCCCAAAGTGATTCTTTTTCCATGTCGTTTACTAGTTCAAGTTTGGTAGGCATAAATTCATTTAATATACCGTGAATATCTCCTCTAGGCTCTGTAATGTTTGTAATCGGAATTACTAGCTTCTTAAAAGCAATTTTATTATCCTTTCTGCTTCAATTTTCCTTTTTTACTTTCTTTGTAGGGAACTTTACCTAACCCTTTTTTCAATCTCTAACAGAAATTTTTAAAAGCACTTTTCTTTTTTCCCCTAATTATTGAACCCCATTTTAAGTTTACAAACATTGTCCCAATCAATTCTTGTCTGCTTAATTTAGGATACATTGCGCTATTTCAATTGTCTGCTTCATGCCTTCATTACTTAAGACACATCCTTTATTTATTGCCCTTTCTAAAGATAAACGTAAGTACTGCAATGTAAGTATTATTGTTACTTTCTGTTCTCTGGTTTATCATTGTCTTATCAAACACATTATGTACAAAAATCATTGTCTTTATAAATAAAATTCCCTTCCTTAACAATTAGTTTTATAGATCGTTTATTATTTAATAAGCTAATATCTTGTAATGGATCCCCTTTTACTATGATAAGATCTGCTAATTTACCTTCCTCAATTGTACCTAAATACTTATCAATTCCAAGTACCTGTGCTGCAGTACCAGTAGCAGCTTTAAGAGCTTGTGCAGGTGAAAATCCGACTTCTACAAACCGCTCCAATTCATCGAGATTGTCACCATGCAAATTGAAAGGAGTTCCTGCGTCAGTTCCCATAGCTATTGATACCCCTGCATCTTTCGCCATAGTAATACTTTCCTGGCGTTCTGGCTTATATAGTAATGCTTTGTTAAGTATTTCCTTTGAGAGCCCAGCTTTTACACCTTTATGCTCCATATTATAAAGAGCTGAAAGTGTAAATATGATAGGCACATTTCTTTCTAACATTATAGAAATTGCTTCTTCCGTTAGAACTGTTCCATGTTCAATGCTATCAATTCCTGCTCTTAGTGCATTGATAATTCCTTGTCCTCCTTTTGCATGAGCGGCAGTTTTTCTACCAGCTTTATGCGCCTCTTTAATACCTGATTTGAGTTCTTGTTCAGTCATTTGCACAGCACCAGGATCAGTACCGTGAGTCATTACTCCTCCTGTAACTATAAATTTCACAAGATCAGATCCGTACTTTATCTGCTCACGTACTGCCTTTACTATTTCATCATTACCATCTACCTCTCGTCCTATAAGCCAACCATGTCCTCCTGTTATACATATCATATGTCCACTGGCAAAAATTCTAGGTCCTAATATTAATCCAGAGCTGATTGCATCTCTAATCTCAATATCAATTCCATCTACTCCTCCCATATCCCGAATCGTTGTTACTCCGGTGAAGAGAGTTTTCTTTGCATTTTGTGCCGCCTTCAATACTTTTATTGTATAAGAATCAGACTTGCTAGCTCCGAATGGATCACTACCACCATCTAAACAAATGTGAGTATGACAATCAATTAATCCCGGAATTAGAGTACAACCGGTTAATGAAATTTTATTAGCATCCTTCGGAATACTTGAGGTGTTTTTTGCCACTTTATGAATTTTACTTCCTCTTATTACAACAGAAGCATTTTCCAAAATACGTCCATCACCAATAAATACATTGCTTCCCATAAAAGCTGTAATGTTCATAGACATTTTTCTCTCCAATATTAACTTATATATAGTACTTATGCAAAAATTTATAATTGGGTGATATCAGTACTTTCAAATTTACAAACCTTTGAAAGGGTTGCTGCAACTGGTATCTAAACACTTTTTGCTATAATTTAATATCAAGCTTATACATGAAAAGGTACATTTGCTGCCTTATATTGTCAAAATAAGTTCCGTTTATTACTTTTTTAGGAATGCATTTGAGTAAAAAATATTTAAAAAATCTAGTTCGTTAGTTCTCAAATGCCGTAGCAACAACATTTTGGCGGTATTTATATTGTACAAGTACTGATATATCTGTATTTTAATTGTTTTGCATAAGTACTGTTGTATAATAACCTATATTTATAGCTACCTAGATTTTGTACAAATACACGATGTATAAATTGTAAGAGATTTACTAGTAAGGTTCTGTATGTTTTTATATAAGTAACCAGTTCTTTACCGGTTACAGTTGATACTAATACAGGAAA
>CAZEYH010000207.1:0-5194 GCA_964515895.1 uncultured Clostridiaceae bacterium
ATGAAGGTAAAAGTATTTAAGAATTCAGAAGAATTAGGCAAGGCCGCCGCAGCTTTTTCAGCAAATATTATAAGACAAAGTATTGAAAAGGATGGCAAGGCCAGAATAGTTTTGTCCACAGGGGCATCACAGTTTGATACGTTTAAGGTTCTGGTTAAGGAGGATTTGGATTGGAGTAAGGTAGAGATGTTCCATTTAGACGAATACATAAATCTTCCAATTACCCATCCGGCAAGCTTTAGAAAATACCTTCAGGAGAGATTTGTAAGCATTGTAAAACCTGGCAAGGTGTTTTTTGTAGATGGTGAAGGGGATGTTGAAAAGACAATACTTGAACTTAACAAAGAAATCACACGAGAACCTGTACATCTAGGATTAATTGGAATAGGGGAGAATGCTCATGTAGCTTTTAATGACCCACCTGCAGACTTTGATACAAAGGAACCTTTTATAATCGTTAACCTTGATGAGGCTTGTAAAAAACAACAGGTAAGAGAAGGATGGTTCCCGACAGTTGATGATGTCCCCAAGCAGGCAATTTCAATGTCAGTACATCAGATTATGCAGTGCAACATAATTGTTTCATGTGTTCCTTACAAAGTAAAAGCTAATGCAATAAAGCTTGCTCTGGAAAATGATACAACAAATATGATACCTGCAACTATATTAAAAGAACACAAAAATGCTAACCTTTTCCTTGACGAAGATTCTGCATCAGCAGTAGATAAGGATGTACTTGAGAAGTATTTGTAAGAGAGGGAATGGTTAAAATAAAAGATGAAGCGATAAAGCAATATGAGGTAGGTTCTATAGAATATGATGGAATTCTATGGAATATGAAATGATTAGAAAATTGAAATGAGATAAAAATAGAATCGGAGCTTGATTAAAGGCCCCGATTCTATATCTATGTCAACCTGTGTTTGGCAGGCAGGAATGTATAGACTATTTTTGCCAAACACAGGATTACCGTTGTGAAGATTTTGCTATTTCTTCAACATTTGTGCTTGTCCTACATTCATGCTTTAGCAATTGCAGCATTTTCTAAAGTTTTTTGGACTTGGAGCCTTTACTACGAAAAACTCTAAAACATCATCTTGTTGATTAGATACATTCATTTTTGTGTTATATGGTATGTTAATAATGCTTCCTTCGGGGTAATTATGAGGCTCCTGATCATTCAGTCTTAATGTAATGTTACCACGAATTACTATCATATAAACATTAGAATTAGAAAAATGTTCAGGAAGTGAATCTCCCTTTTGCAGTACCATATGGTTTATACCTGCATTATCATCTTCTAGAACTCTTTCTATTAGTTTGGTGTTGGTTTGTGTAAAAACATATTGTTTTTCAATCATTTTTTAATCCCCTTTCTTTTTATATTTAAATTTATTTATGTTTAATTACTCATCTATAATATTGCCATCAACACTAATGGTTACTACACTCCAAGGTATCATTTTCCCACTGTTTATCAAGGCTTGTTTTACTGCATATACTAAACCTCCACAGCAAGGTACTTCCATACGGAGTACAGTGACACTTTTTAAATTATTTGCTTTAATTATTTCTGTAAGCTTATTAGCATAATTAGTATCGTCCAGTTTAGGACAGCCTATGAGCGTAATTTTATTATGCATGAAGTCATTATGAATATTTGCATAGCAGTATGCTGTACAGTCAGCCGCCACCAACAGGTGTGCATTGTTAAAATATGGAGCATTAACCGGTACCAGTTTAATTTGTACCGGCCAGTGGTTTAACATTGTTTTACTATAATTTCCGGGACAACTACATTCCACAGGCTCGGTTGTGCAACTGTTTCTTTTGTTTTTGCTATTAATCATTTTGCTATCTAATCCTGTTTTACCAACACAATTCGATTCTGAAACATTTTTTTTGCTTATATTCTTATTAACGGCTTCTTCATCATAAGCTTCAGCTACACGCTCTTGAATTATTATAGCTGCTTCAGGACAAGCAGGAAGGCAATCACCCAAACCATCACAGTATGATTCTTTTACTAGTATCGCTTTACCATTTATCAATTGTAGGGCACCTTCATGGCATGCATTAATACAAAGCCCGCAGCCATTGCATTTTTCTTGATCTATCCTAACTATTTTTCTCTTTACCATAAAAAATCGCTCCTTACATAATAGTATTTGTAATCAAATTTCAGCTTTTTAGTTAGCGTAAATTATTCTACCTTGTTTTCACAGCTTGATTATAATATAATTTAATATGCTAATCGGTAACCAATGTTACCAATGGTAATTGTGATAACTAATTTTGATAAAGGTGAAGTCAGATGTTGAAAAGGTGGGTTAATGTTTTATCAAGCTGTAATCTGTTTGAAGGTATTATTTTAGAAGAATTAGAAAGTATGTTGGGTTGTTTCAACCCCAAGTTGGTGAATTATGAAAGAAATGAACTAATAAGCATTGCCGGAGAAGAATTTAATGGACTAGGGATTGTATTGGAGGGCAATGTTGCAATAACAAAAGAAAATGTTGCTGGAGACAGAGTAATTATTGATATACTTAGCCCAGGACAGATATTTGGAGAAATTGCTACATTTAGTGGAAATAAATTATGGCCTGCAACAGTAGTGGCACATACTGACTGTACTGTAATATTTATGACATCCGAAATTATTTTAGGTACCTGTAAAAAACAGTGTGTAAGTCATAAGCAGCTAATAAAGAATATGCTAAAAATAATATCTAGAAAAGCTCTTCTACTAAACAAAAAATTGCAGTACCTTTCCATGAAAAGTATAAGAAGTAAAATTAGCAGTTATCTTCTGGAACAATACAAAGAAAAAAGGCAAGAAATATTTATGTTACCATTGAACCGTAATGAAATGGCAGATTTCCTTAATATAACAAGACCATCTCTTTCAAGAGAGATGTGCAGGATGAGAGATGAAGGTATTATTGATTTTCATAGAGAATCTGTAAAAATAAAGGATCCGGATGCTCTAAAGAGTATGGCTGAGTGATTAAGCAAACTCGCTTCGCTATTTTATATTATGCAAAATAAAAATAATATTATGCAAAGAATAATTGTAAATCTAATATATAATATGGTTATAATGTAATTGTAGCCTTGTAATACCATATTAAATTAGTCGATACTAATATTATAGATACTATGATTAGGGGTGTTTAAGTTGAAAAAAATTGTTTTATTGCCGAATAAAGAAACAACTAATAAGATTTTTTCAGAAGAGAAACTAAAAGAATTATCTACTATAGGTGAGGTTGTTATTAATAATGATACTGATAATCCAAGTCATGATAGGGTAAAAGAACTTATAAAGGGTGCAAACATAGTAATAACATCCTGGGGTTGTCCAAACCTCGATTCAGATATTCTTAATGCTGCACCGGATTTAGAACTGGTTTTACATGGAGCAGGAAGCGTTAAAGGTATAGTTTCTAAGGCGCTTTGGGATAAAGGAGTACGGGTATCCGGGTCAGCTTTAGTATTAGGTAAGGGGGTTGCAGAGACAGCATTAGGTTTTACAATAACATCTCTTAAGTATATGTGGAATTTATCTGAAAATTTAAGAAACGGTGGATGGGGCGAAGACAGAGATAAAATAAGAGAAGTGTATGATATTAAAGTAGGAGTTATTGGGGCAGGATTTGCTGGTCGACATTATATTAAATTGATGCAAAACTTTGATGTAGAAGTGTTGCTGTATGATCCCTTTGTTTCAGAAGGAAAGGCCTCTGAAATGGGTGCTAAAAAAGTTGAACTGGATGAACTCTTAAAAACTTCCGATGTTGTATCCATACATGCTGCTTCCGTACCTGCAACATATAAGATGATAAATAAGGAAAAGTTAAAACTAATGAAAGATGATGCTATTTTAATAAATACGGCAAGAGGTGCTATAATCGATGAGGATGACCTTTTAGAGGAGTTAAAGAAAGGAAGGCTTTTCGCATGCCTTGATGTAACAGATCCTGAACCGCCTGCAAAAGACCATCCCTTTAGGAAACTTCCTAATGTTATAATGACACCTCATATCGCAGGTCTTGCTAATACAGGACTTAAGAGGATTGGAAAATTCGTGACCGACGAGTTGAAGAGATACTTAAACGGCGAAAGCCTGAAAGGTGAAGTCAAATCGGAGCAATTGAAGATATTGGCATAGAAGGTTTTTAGAAATTAAAGAGAATTCATATAAAAATCATAGAGAATAAAATTTGTATAACTAAACCACCTTTATGGAAAACTAATTTCATTAAACTTGAGATGAAATTTGAGATTGAGGTGGTTTAGTTTTGGAAAAAAAACCTGTTTTATTAATAAGCTTTTATAATCCCAAAGCTTTAGGTATAAGATATTTGGAGAAATCCCTAATGGATTCCGGACATGATGTATATATTATATTTTTAAAAAGCTTTAATAGTAGAAGACCGAGTTGTGTAACTCAAATTGAACTTGAATTAGTTAAAGATGTAGTAAATAGAATTAAACCTGGTGTTATCGGGCTAAGCGTGATGTCATCCCTGTATCTGGAAACAGTATATATCGTTAATTCATATATTAGGTCTAATTTTGAAATACCCATTCTTTGGGGTGGAGTTTATCCTACACTATTTCCGCAAAAATGTCTTGAGTATGCAGATTTTGTTATAAGAGGTGAAGGGGAAAAAGCTATAGTTGAGTTGGCAGATGCCCTTTCTAATAACACGAATTATAAGGATATTCAGAATCTAGCCTATCGGAAGGCTTTTCGGGGGCCAGATATTGCTGATGATGTTGCTAATAATGTTGGTAATAATATTATAGAAAATATTGAAGTCGATACCGGTGGAATAGATAAAGATGAAACTAATATTGATAGATTTGTAATAAATGATTTAAGACCTCTATGCTCCGACCTTGACCAATATGGATTCCCGGAAATAGGTGGTGATAACAAGTTCTTCATTAACAATAACAAGGTAGTATCAAGAGATCCACAATTGAATTCCATAAGCTATGAGCTTACAACCTCAAGAGGATGCCCTTTTACATGCTCATATTGTAGTTCTATAAACCTTAACAGGTTATACAGAGGTAAGGGGAAATATGTAAGATTCAGGAGTGCTGAAAGTGTAATAAACGAATTGCAAGAGGCAAAAAGAAAAATAAAAAACTTAAGAACCATAAGGTTTTGGGATGAAATTTT
>CAZEYH010000208.1:0-5193 GCA_964515895.1 uncultured Clostridiaceae bacterium
TATACAGATCTGTTAATAAGGCTAAGTTTAGCACATCATCTTCACTTTGATCAACATCTATAAAACAATTATATCCCACAAGAAAGCTATCTTTATTTAAAGAAAATGCAGTCACACTTCCATCATTTGCTCCATAACTATCTATGATATCGCAATTAAAAGCAGTTTTAATTGCGCTATAATATTCAGGCAAGAGTAATTCAGCGGTTGGGAAACAAGCTTTTATTTTCCCATTCCATCCTGTTTTTATCGCATATCTTGCCAAGAGATATATTGAGGAAGCATAACCATAAATATAATATATTTTCTTTTTATCGAAATAATCTAAATATTGCGACAAAATCTCATCAGTTAGATTTATGCCGCTTAATCCATGTTTATTTTTTAACTTATAATAGATTTTATGTTTCCACGATTGGGGCTTATCAATCATAATAGATGTGCTACCCAAAGCAACAAAAGCATCCCCATATCTATAATCCGTTTTTTCAAAATTCACGATATTATCAGCACTTACATAGCTCCAGGCTTTATGTGACTGAATGTAAGTTAAGGGATCTCCGGTTGAGCCTCCAGTTCGGCACTCTTTGTGCTTGATATTAGCAGAGTTTTTTGATAACATATCAAGATAATTTGTCTTAATTATATCTTTTGTTAACGCTGGAAAGAGCTTAACATCTTCTGTGTGACTTACATCGCTGGGAATAATACCCATGCTGTCCATAAGATTGCGATAATATCTGGTGTTTGCATAAGCGTCTTCGACTAATATTTTGAATCTTTCATCTTGCCATTGCTTTATTTCAGATTTAGACCATTTATTCATTTTGGGTATGAGCTTCCAATATTTACTGATAGATGTATCCATTACTCTGTCGGCTGCAGGAAATATCATGTTCTTAAGTATTGTGTTTTTTATGTTCATATATGCCTTTTCCTTAATCGTTTGTAAGTTTTATCAATAAAATAATTATTTCAACTGGCTTTCTGATGCTCTGCTATTTGCTTTATCATCAATTAACTGTTGAAGAAAAAACGGCTCACGTTTAAATATAATTTTTGCTGCCCACATCGCTGTCGCTGGATACTTCATAAAAAACTCCAACCCAGAAGGATAATCATAAATGTATTTATTTTCACTTTTCATCATCGACTGAAAATCAAAATATGAAATATTCAACTTTTTTAAAATGAATTCTATCTCAGAATCAATAGTTTTTGAGTCATAAGGTTTATCTTTAACAATAGACAAAGCTTCATCTCGAGAAATGACCTCGCTCAGTATCTGACTTGAATAGGTAATTATTCTTTTATCTATGCCAAATTTTTCATACAACCAATATGCAATAGCAAATTTTGTATACAAATTTTCATGATGGTGCTCACCATAATATTGCCAATCGTATTCAGTCATTAGCAAATCTCTGGCAGACTTTTTATCATATTCGACGTACTGGAAAGGAAAAAGCATTTGTATTTTGTGAAACATGGATAAAGAGATTAACTGCATCGCATTATGATATGGATAGCCTTTGATGTTACTGTTCATAAACTTCTTAGTTATATGTTTCATTTGTTTTGTGCCACTTGCTGTCCATAGAAATGGCTGCTTACCCTCAGACCTAAAATCACGTCCGTTAAGAATGTAGTTTACTTTATACTTTTTTGCATATCTTTGCATAATAGTGCTAATTGCTCTATCAGTTGGCGCATCTATCCAGGGCAATGATGCTTTCATGTATGCAGTGGCAACAGTCTTAAATAAATTTTCATCTATAGTGTAAGATTCAAAATCAATGCCAAGTTTTTTCGTAACCTTATGTATGTTTTCAACTGAAATCTGTGTACTAAATCCATTATCTACACTAACAGCAAAAGGACGTAAACCCCACTGCTTGGCGAGATGAAGCAGATAACAACTATCAGTCCCTCCACTTACGCCAATAATACAGTCATATTGCTTGTTTTTACCTTTTTCTTTGATTGCTGATAAGTATTTATCCCATGACGATTGCCCTTGTTCTCCTTTTGGAAATTTTCTATACAAAGACAATAAGAAATGAGCATAATTAGACACCCCATTCTCATCAAAAGTGATTCCCGGAACAGTTGTGTCCCAAATGCCAAGTGAACAGACTTGATAATCCATACCTTCTCCCTATAAATTTCTCAAATTCTCTTTAAAAACGTTATTATGCAAACGAAAGAATTCTGCTTTGTTACATCATCTAACTATAATTGAGTTATAAATATCAATCAATCGTTGTGCAACAATTTTCGAATCTAAATCTACCACCAAGTCCCTAGTATTCGGAGCATGCTCAAGTTGAAGAGCAAGTTCCATTTTTTTTGCGAAATCCGAAGCATCATTAGTAGCTATAGAACAAAAAGAACTATTTTGAAAACGTTCTGCAACATCTCCAACATCAGTTGAGACTATTTTACAATTACAAGCTAATGCCTCTTTTATTACATTTGGACTGCCTTCGGAGGTACTCGTTAATATCACTAAATCACTCGCATTATAATGATATGGTATTTCATTATGAGGAACGTCAATTAAAAAATGTAATTCCATGTCATCACGTTTTAATAGATCGAAGGCATCAACAGCCAAAGCTGTGTTTTTTTCTGGCCTATTTGGGTTGGCTGCACATAAAATATGAGTCTTGTTGGGATTCCATCCCAAATGCTTAATAGCTTCTTGTTTATTAAATGGTTTAAACACGTCGAGATTGACACCATTAGGAATAATAAGCGCTTCTGGACACCCCAAAACATCATACATTCTTTTAGACTTAACTATACAGGCGTTCCAAAACAGTTTATTTAATATATGGATAATGTATTTTTTCAAAGGCTTACCAATACTACATCCCATTAGTGAAACAGCTAATGGGCTGGCTCCAGCTAAAGTCGCAACAATTGCACTCAAAGAATAGTGAGAATGAACAAGATCAAAATCCCCAAGACGTATTTTTTGCCTTAGCCTTGGTATGTTTTTCAAGTAGCCTGAAATACCATGGCCTACTATTCCAAAATAATCAATTTCAACTCCAAATTCTTTTAACGAGTCTCCTTGGGCTTTAACGATAGGGCAAATGCCATTTTTTTTATTGCCACTAAAAACATGTAATACTTTCATAGTGTTCCAATTGTTAATATCTGATTATGTAAACGAGAAAAACTGTTTTCATTTTTAAAATAAAGGGCTCGACTGCCCGTTTCTGTAACCTGTCTTGTAGTCATCGAAAAAAGCTATTTGCAAAGTCGAGCAAAAGATTTTAAGCATTATATTTCTCAAATTGAATGAGGACAAAATATATTGTGGTAGAAAATAAAACAAGTTATAACTTGTTTGCACGGAGGAGTTCTACTGCTGTTTGCACCCTTAAATCATATATAGTGTCAAAATCGGAAGGTGCTTCCTCAAAAACCCAGTTGTCGTCATTAAACACATATCTTCCAGGCTTTCCATTGACTTCTAAGATATGCTCTTCACTATGACCAAAATATGTTTGTATTTCATTAATATAAAAATTATCATTATTTGTCAAATAATCAAATGCCGCAGTATTTATCTTATATTTTTCCGCAACCTGATGTGTAAAGTTCAACAGCTCTAACGGAGGATTTTCAAATCCAAGCTTGCCTGTGCCGCTTGCTTTATCCCCTACTTTATATTTTTTGTAACCAAAATATGAGTCGCCAACTTTGATTATTCTCCATTCATAGTCATGCTCAACATATTCTTGAAAGATTACATAGCTTCTCTGTGTTTCATAGTAAGTCCTCCTGTATTGTTTAAGTTTACTTAAAAAATATTTTGGATCCACTATAGCTTTTCCAGTCCAAGTTTTTATGTTTCCTTTGTGTGGATTAGGACCTACTCTTTTCCTGATACCTGAACCACCAAAAGCTTTGTTGAGATATTTTTTTGCTTGTTTCTTATCTCGAATAATTAAAACTCCAGACCCTGCTGCGCCAATAGATGTCTTAGCTACAATTGGATATTTTGTTTTACCTATGAATTCATAAGCTTCTTCTTTGTGGCCCAAAACCCATGTTTGGGGATGCGGTAAATTTACAGCTTGTAAAAAAGCCGCTAAACTTTTCTTATTCTCATATATGAAACACTCAAAAAAACTTGGGAAACATGGTATTTGTAAAATATTTCTGATATGATATAATTTCTCGTCGTAGATGGTTTTATAAACTTCATGATCTCCGGGCGGTTTCAATAAACACAAATCAAATCCGCCTTTTGAAATTTGATCTAAAGAATAGGCCGAACATAAGTCAATTATTTCAGCTTCGATATTTAATCTTTTACATGCCGCCATCCACCCATCTCCACTGTCTAACAGTTCACTTCTTAAAATTGCTATTTTCATAATCTCCACCTTTTCCCTTTATTACAGCTAGTTAAAATGTACAATGTTTGAGTGTACAGATAAAGCAACACCTTTTAATTAAGAAAGTAATACTGTGTGTTAAATAATCAAGATTCAACTTGCTTTAAATTTTACTCGAACTGAGTTAAACTGGCTTAGCTTTCGGAATTGTTAATTTTTATAGCTTTTTCTTCGTTTTGAGATACATAATAATTAATTAACCATATACCCATTAACAACATAACTGACCTAATTTGGTCATTAATTAATGCTCCTGAATAAAAGATCATATCCCACAACACATAAAAATAAAGTGTCAACCTTGCTCTAATGTTTGGAATCGTAGAAATTAGACTAAGAAATATCCATATAAGCAAGACTGTTGCAGGCCAACCATTTCTTATTATTGAACGACCTATTCCCGATATCATGGTGCCTGGCATGAGCCCATATTCAACGGGATCGAAATCCTCGCTTATCTTGCCGGATCTACTTCTTCCCCAACCAACAAGTGCTTCCTTATTAAAAGGATTTTCTATAGTTACTCGATAAATCTGTAGACCGGCACCCCAACGTCCTTGCGCATACTCTCCCTCGAGTTTTTCTTCAGAAACACCGGAGTAGTGTATTGCATATTCTAAAGCATATTCGGGATCAAAACTACCCCAAAGTTTTCTTTCAGGATTGAGAGAGGGGTTAAGTCTAAAACCAAAATAGATAAGAAGTGGAACAAGCAGTAGAACTATAGCAATGTTCCTAAAGCTTTTAATTGATATTTCGCCTATCAGCAAAATAGATA
>CAZEYH010000209.1:0-2667 GCA_964515895.1 uncultured Clostridiaceae bacterium
TTCGGTGGAAAAGTGGATTTAATAATGATGCGTATTGTAGATATTATATATACAGTTCCTGATTTTCTTATAATAATATTGCTTTCAGTTACACTCAAATATCCGCTAAAGGATTTAGCTGAAGCTGTACCCGGCTTTGAATGGATAAATACTATAGGAGTTGGTCTTATAAGTATATTTACTGTATTTTCGTTATTATATTGGGTTGGTATGGCACGTATTGTAAGGAGTCAAATACTTACTCTTAAGGAACAGGATTTTGTTACGGCAGCTCGGGCATTAGGAGCATCTCACAGTAGAATTATAAGAAAGCATCTTCTGACTAACTGCATCGGAACGTTAATTGTAACAACTACTCTACAGATACCGTCCTCTATTTTTACAGAAAGTTTTTTAAGTTTTCTGGGATTAGGTGTGAATGCACCGATGCCAAGTCTTGGCTCATTAGCTTCACAGGCTCTTAGCGGTATTACATCATATCCGCATAGATTACTTTTGCCTTCCATTGCTATAAGCCTGATTATTTTATCTTTCAATTTGTTGGGTGATGGTTTGCGTGATGCCTTTGATCCCAAGCTAAAAAATTAAGGAGACGAAATTAATGAGTAATACTAGTAACACTAATAACATGAGTTATGCGAATAATGCGAATAATATTTTATTGGATATTAAAAATCTTAAAGTATCTTTCTTTACACCTGCGGGTGAAGTAAAAGCTATTAACGATGTATCTATTCAAATGGAGGAGGGTGATGTACTCGGTATTGTAGGTGAGAGTGGCAGCGGTAAATCAGTAACTGCCTACTCTATTATGGGATTAATACCTTTTCCGGGGAGAATAGTTGATGGCACTATTGATTTTAACGGTCATCGTATAAATGATATGACTGAAGCCCAATTGCGTGAAATGCGCGGGAATGAAGTCAGTATAATATTTCAGGACCCTATGACATCACTCAATCCAGTATATACAATTGGAAACCAAATAAGAGAGGTGCTTTTTTTACACACAGATTTGGATAGAAGTAAGGTCTATGATAGGTCTGTTGAGCTTCTAAATCTGGTAGGTATTAATGAACCGGAAAAGAGGCTCAAACAGTATCCACATGAGCTTTCAGGAGGTATGCGACAGAGAGTTATGATTGCAATAGCTTTGGCATGTGAACCGAAGTTATTGATTGCAGATGAGCCTACTACAGCGTTGGATGTTACTATACAAGCGCAAATTATGGAGTTGATGATTGAACTTAAAAACAAAATAAATATGTCAATTATTCTGATAACTCATGATTTAGGTATAGTATCAAGTGTGTGCCAAAAAATAGTGGTTATGTATGCAGGGAAAATAGTAGAATCAGGTACTATAGATGATATTTTCTATAATCCGAAACATGAATATACAAAAGGACTTTTAAGAAGCATTCCCAAAATACATGATAAGAAACATGAAAAGCTGATACCAATTGAAGGAACACCGGTAGATGTGCTTAATCCGCCTAAAGGATGTCCATTTGCGCCACGTTGTGAAAAATGCATGAAAATCTGCTTGAGGGAAATGCCGGAATACACCAAGATAAGTGATATTCATCATTGTGCTTGCTGGCTTTTACAGAAGGAAGCACTTGAAGTATCGGCAGGAGGTAATAAATGATGGATAAATCAATAGAAAACAAGAAAAATATATTTGATGGACACAGAGAAGGAGCGTTAGTTGAAGTACAAAACCTGAAACAGTATTTCCCTATAAGTGGCGGCCTTTTTAAAAAGAAATATGTTAAAGCTGTAGATGATGTCTCATTTTATATTGATAAAGGTGAAACTTTAGGTCTTGTTGGTGAATCGGGTTGTGGAAAAACTACTACCGGTAGGTCGCTACTCAGACTTTATGAACCTACAGGCGGCAAGATATTATATAACGGCGAGGATATTACTCATGTTGATATGATGCCATACCGAAGAAAGATGCAAATTGTTTTTCAGGATCCATATGCATCACTAAACCCTCGTATGACTGTTGGAGATATTGTTGGTGAACCCATTGACATTCATAAATTAGCCGGTTCTAAACAAGAACGTAAAGATAGAATTATCAGTATGCTTGAAACAGTTGGCCTAAACAGTGAACATGCTAATCGTTATCCTCATGAATTCTCAGGAGGACAACGTCAACGTATCGGTATTGCAAGGGCATTGGCTGTAGATCCGGAATTTATAGTTTGTGATGAGCCAGTATCAGCTCTGGATGTTTCTATACAAGCACAGGTTGTAAATATGTTTGAAAAGCTTCAGGATGAAATGGGACTAACATATTTATTCATTGCACATGACTTATCTGTTGTAAAACACATAAGTAACCGTATAGGTGTTATGTACCTAGGGAAGCTTGTTGAACTTGCAGACAGCTATGAATTGGTTTTTCACAGCGTACACCCATACACAAAATCATTAATTTCAGCCATACCTATACCTGACCCTAATACAAGTCGCACACAAAAACGTATTATACTTGAAGGTGATGTACCAAGCCCATTAAATCCACCTAGCGGCTGCCGTTTTAGAACACGTTGTCCATATGCAGATGAAATTTGTGCAAAGGAAGAACCGGAATTCCTGGAGGTAGGAAACAAACATTTTGCAGCTTGTCATCATTTGGATAAGGTTCAGTAA
>CAZEYH010000209.1:2767-5149 GCA_964515895.1 uncultured Clostridiaceae bacterium
AAAAATGAAAAAAATTTCTTTATTATTAGCTGTAGTTATGATATTCAGCATATTTGCGACTGCTTGTACAGGTACAAAATCTACAGCCGAGCTTGTGGTTTGTGTAGGTCCTGAACCGGATACCATAGACCCGGCACTAAACTCTGCTGTTGATGGTGCAACACTTTTGGTTCATGGATTCGAAGGTCTTATGAATCTTGACAAAAATGGTGTTCCTGTAAAAGGACAAGCTGAGTCGTATACTGTTAGTGACGACGGATTGACTTATACTTTTAAACTTCGTGACGATTTAAAATGGAGCGATGGAGAACCTTTGGTAGCAAGTGACTTCGTATATGCATGGAACAGAGCTATTGATCCTGAAACAGCTGCTGACTATGAATATATGTTTGAATCTATTGAAGGCTATACTGAAGGAAAGCTGAATGTAACAGCTCCTGATGACAAGACGCTGGTTGTTAAGTTGATTGCAGCTACACCATATTTTCTGGAATTATGTGCTTTCCCGACTTTCTTCCCTGTACGTAAAGATATCGTAGAAGCAAATCCGGATAAATGGACACTGGACCCTAAAACCTATATTGGAAACGGTCCATATGTTTTATCTGAATGGGTTCATGATTCACATATGATTTATAAGAAGAACCCAAATTACTGGAATGTTGGTAAACTTGGCCCTGAAAGCATTAAATTCTTACTTATGGGTGATGATAATGCTATTCTTGCTGCATTCGAAAATGGTGAAATTTTACTTGCGGATTCTATGCCAAATGATGAAATAGATGCATGGAGAGATAAAAAGGAATTTAATATTGAAGGTCAACTTGGCACTTACTATATCAGCTTCAATGTAAAGAAACCTCCTTTGGACAATCCAAAGGTTCGTAAAGCTTTAACACTTGCAATTGATCGCGAATTTATTACGACTAATATTGGTAAGGCCGGTCAGCAGCCTGCCGGTGCATTTGTATCCATAGGTCTTACCGATGCAGATGTTAAAAAGGAATTCCGTGAAGTAGGCGGCGATTACTATGATCCTTCTGGGGCAGCTTATGAAGCTAACCTTGCAGAAGCTAAAAAGCTACTTGCAGATGCCGGCTATCCTAATGGGGAAGGTCTGCCAACAATTGAGTATCTTTACAATGAGGGAACAGGGCATCAGCTAATTGGTGAAGCACTTCAGGATATGTGGAAAAAGATCGGTGTTAAAATCGAGTTGGCATCTCAAGAATGGAATACCTTCCTTAACACACGTAAAAACGGTGAATATTTTATTGCCCGTAATGGCTGGCTTGGTGACTATAATGATCCAATCTCCTTCCTTGATATGTGGATCACCGGCGGAGGAAATAACGATGCTCATTGGTCTAATGCTGAATATGATGCTATAATTGCAAAGGTTAAGTCATCATCTGACAGAAAAGAACGTATGGAGCTTATGCACAAAGCTGAAGATATTATATTTGAAGAATCTATGCTTTGCCCAATTTACTACTATGTTGATATTTATTTGAAGAGCGAGAAGCTCCAAGGTTTCTATTCTTCACCTTTGGGATATAAGTACTTCATGTACTCTAGTGTTAAATAATAACCAACTTTTAATTATACGTTTTATACGTTATTTTTAGAAGATTTTAACTGCATGAAAAAGCTGATGGCTCTTACTTAAAAAAGTGAGACCATCAGCTTTTTGTTTTTGAAAATATTATACTCAAGAAAATTCGTTTCACTCATGACCTAAAACAATGATGCGAATTTTCTTGTTCGCTGCAATAATAAAAATATTGACATAATAGAAAAATTAGGAGAAAATAGTCATGATAAAGATTGACGATTAATTAACGATTATTGTATATGGAGGCAATTATAAATGAAAATCGGAAAAGTACCAAATGATATTTTAAAGAAAATAGTTATAGATAAAATAAAACATTCTAGAAGTGAAATTATACTAAGACCAAAAATTGGGGAAGATTGCACAGCAGTTGATTTTGGTGATTACGCATGCGTACTGTCGAGTGATCCAATTACAGGTGCTGTAAATGAAATAGGGCGGCTTGCTGTTTATGTGTCATGTAATGACGTAGCTGCATGCGGAGTGGAACCTATCGGACTTCTAGTTACAATATTAGCACCTCCTGATTCTTCTGTGGAAGATTTAGAAACAATAATGACACAACTTATAGATACGGCAGATTTATTGAATGTAGATATAATGGGAGGGCATACTGAAATTACGGCATCAGTTACAAGGTTTGTGGTAGTTACAACAGCCGTAGGTAAAGTTCTGAAAGGCAAACTTATAACTTCATCAGGTGCAAAAGAAGGAGACAGTATTATCTTATCAAAAACTGCCGGGATGGAAGGTACGGCAATAATAGC
>CAZEYH010000210.1:0-5121 GCA_964515895.1 uncultured Clostridiaceae bacterium
GTGATGAAGATGATAATAAAGAACCAGAGGTAATTATATGGAAAGTGATTTTTTCAATATGTTTGTAGGTGATTCTCTGGAACTACCTTTTTTATTTACGACTATAGGAATTTGTGCTAATCAAGCTAACATATCAAGGCCTAATGGTCATCCTGATTATCATTGGCTTCATTGTGTAAAAGGTAAAGGTATTCTTTTGGTTAATAATAATGAGTATATTATTGATGAAAAATCAGGGTTTTTCTTTTATCCTGAAGTACCTCATCAATATTACGCATTGAAAGAACCGTGGGAAACTCATTGGATTACATTCAACGGTTATGCAGTACCTGAACTTATGCAATTGCTTGGCATTAGAAGATGTGAGGTTTTTTACATACTAGATATACTTAAGGTTGAAAAAATGTTTGATGATATATATATACCAAATGATTTAGGATATGTAGCAGATAAAATTCTTTATAAATTTATTATAGAACTAAGAAACTGTTTGGATACTGAGTTTTCCATTTCAGGGCATTTGAAATATAAGCAACTTCAACCTATTGTTTCGTTTATGGAAAACAACTATCATAAAGACATCTCTCTTCAGGATATGGCTGATATTATAAATGTTACACCCCGCCATTTTTGTAGGTTATTTAAAGAAGCATTTAATTTAAGTCCTTTCAAATATCTTATAGCATATAGAATAAAAAAGGCAAAGGAACTCCTTGTTTTATCTGATAATCTTGCTATAAAAGAAGTGGCTCAAAATACAGGATACAGAGATGTCAGCTATTTTTGCAAAATTTTTAAAGAACATGAGGGGTTAACTCCTTTGGAATTTAAGAGAATGTATCGTTCAGGGAATATATGAAATATTAATTTAAGATGTATTTAATAAGGATGTGAAGGATTTTATGATGTATCTGTAGGATTGGATGATGAGGCAAATTGAAAGCATGGTTCAAGCAGTTGCAAGAATTATTTTCAAAAAGATATTATATGGTAATATGAACAAAAATAAAGTATAATACAAATATTAGGACTAGTATCGGAAGGACTAGTATCGGATTGCATTTCTTTAAGTATCAGTAATATTATTTAATAGAAAAATGAAAGAGAGGATGAAAATGAGAACAGAGCTTAAAGCATTATTGGAAAAGGTGCTTGTTACACATTCTCCGGGTGGATGGGAAGAGGAGATGGATGAAATTGTAATCGCAGAATTCAAAAAATGCAGTGACAATGTACATAAGGACAATAAAGGAAACATATACATTGAAATCCCCGGACTTAAGCCGGGTCCTAATACTTTGATTACAGCACATAAAGACGAGATTTCAGTTATTGTACGAAAAATAGATGATGACGGGAAAATATGGTTAGAACCTATAGGTGGTATTAGACCTAATAAATATGGGGAGGGACCGTTTGATTTAATTACAGAAAAGGAAGTTATTCCAGGTATACTTCATATAGGCTCAACTCATACTTCGGAACTTTCTACTCGAATTCATAAGACTAAAACAGAGCTTACTACATGGGAACTTGTTTACTTAGATTGTAAACTTAATGCAGAGAATTTGAAAAAGAGAGGTGCAGCTATTGGGGATAGAGCATGTGTTGCAAGGTCTCGTAAGAAACCCATGTATATGCACGATAAATATATAGGTGGCTATGCACTTGATGATAAAGCTGCTGTTGCAGTTTTACTTCTTCTAGCACAGAAATTAAAGAAAAACAGTCCCTTACACGATACTACTATTGCTATTACATGTGAGGAAGAATACGGTATATCAGGTGGTCAATACTTATGTCGGGTTTTAAAACCGGATAGAATTATTGCATTGGAAGTGGCTCCGGTAGCTGAAGAGTATACAATAGAAATGAATGAACTACCTGTTGTTCTATTTAAAGATGGATTTCATTTTTATGATAGAGATTTGTCTCGTGAATTAATAATGGCAGGAAAAAGACAAGGGTTTGAATGCCAGAGAGCAGTAATCCGAAACTTTGGAAGTGAAGCAAGTAAAGGCAGTAAGGATGGACTTACAGCAGAATCTGCGTGCTTATGTTTTCCTACGGAGAATACTCATGGTTTTGAAGTAACTTCTTTGGATGCACTAGAAAACTGTTTTGCGGTACTATACGAATATCTAATACCGCAAAAGGTGTAAAAATAAAAAGAAGGTGATTTGTCAATGAAAAAATTGTTGAAACAGATATATTCAACAATTGATAAAGAATGGATACCCATGTAGGATTTCCTTATGATCAGGTTAAGATTTCTAAGAATAAGAGATATCCTTTACCTGATGGTGTTATTTACGGTCATTTTGCCCATATACTTGCTAAAATGGATGGCGAAAAAAACATGCAAGAAATAATTAGAGAAGTTGAATGGGAGACTCATGAAGTGTTCAGTGAGAACACTATAAAGAGGTATATCAATGCTGTTATGCGGTTGTCAGATGCCGGTTATCTTTCTGCTAAAGTGGAAAATCCTTTGGATACTGATACAATTGTAAATGCGTTACAGAGACTAGGTGTAAAAGAAGGAGATTTACTGTTAGTTCATAGCAGCAATTCCCAAATGGGTTATATTAACGGTGGTGCTGATACAATTATAGATAGCATCATTCATGCAGTTGGACCAACCGGTACTTTCCTTATGCCTGTGTTTACCAGGCCCTTTGTAAGCTTTGAGGGCAATTTAAATAAGAGGTCAAATTATAGACCTTTCAGAGCCAATGGAGCTGATAGTATTTGGACAGGTATGGTACCTAAGACTCTGTTAGAGCGGTCCGGTGTTCAAAGAAGTGCTCACGCTACTCATTCTTGGGCCGGTATCGGACCTTTGGCAGTAGATTGTGTAAGTGAGCATGGCTTATTGGAACCACCTGCTTCAGAAAATAGCCCAATGGCTAAGGCATTGGAACACCAAGGTAAGGTGTTATTCTTTGGTTGTGACATAAACTGTAATACTTTCTTACATTATTTAGAGGACCAGTCTAATGCCACATTTTTAGAAAATGCAATTGTCAAACTGCGTGATGAATCAGGGAGATTGCATACTGAAGTTATAAAGAAGCATGTACCGGGGCATAGGGACTTCTACCGGTCCCCGGCAATCAATAGCAAGTTCTATCAGCGGGCACTTGCGGCAGGGTTGGATATTCATAAGGAAAAGCTGGGTCTAGGATGGTTATATCTAATAGATTTGCAGCAGCTATACGATATTGGCATGCAGCTATTTGCTGAAGACCCTAATGTTACTCTCTGTGACGATACTAATTGCCTTTTTTGCAAGCGTTTTAATTAAGTTAACTACCAACTTACAAAACGATATTATTATGCAAGAAAGTGTTATCATGAGCTATGTATTTGTAATATGTTTGCAATATATTTTATAAAGACTATTTTAAAAGATAGGGGGAGTATTAATGAAATATTTAGCTATCGGGGCACATCCCGACGATCTTGAGATACGTTGTTACGGTACATTGGCAAGGCTTAAGCAGCAAGGACACTCTATTGCAGTGTGCAATATTGCTAATGGTTCACTGGGGCATACACGAATTCCGCCGGAAGAATTAAAGAAAATCCGACATGATGAAGCTAAAGCTGCAGCGGAATTGATTGGTGCTGAACATTATGCAATAGACGTAAATGATATGGAAGTAGACTCCCATAACCAAAAGGTTATATTAAAATTAGTAGAAGTTATACGCAAAGTGCAACCCGATGTTATATTTACCCTTGACCCAAATGATTACCATCCTGACCACGTTGAGGCAAGTTTATTAACATTTCATGCTTCATTTTCAAGTTCGCTACCTCAATATAAGACAGAATCACCTTGTCATCCTGTAGTACCTATTATTTACTATTGTGATACTTCACGTGGTTTACATTTTGAGCCGACAGAATTTGTGGACATTAGTGATGTAATGAAAATAAAAATTGAAGCTTTCCGCTGTCATAAGAGTCAGCTCGAATGGCTCAGTGATCATGATGCAGTAGATATGGAAAAAAAGGTGCGGCTGCATGCAGCATTCCGTGGTTACCAAAGCGGTGTTGAATATGCGGAAGCTTTCCGATTATGCCCTAAATCACTTCGTGTTCCGGCATTTCGTGTATTGCCATGAAAAACCTTACCGAATTTAGCCGAGAAAGCCTCGCCTATGTTAATGGTGGGGTTGAATCGGCTATTTTAATTTTTAATCGACTTGAAAATTAAAATTATTTATACAATACATATCTTAAACACAAATCCTTTTTATGATATAATACAGACAACAACTTATATTAAGGGGTTTTGATAATATGCAATTAACTTATGTTCTAGAGTTGCTAAAACCAACTAAAAGAAAACAAAAAATATTTTTAAATAATATTGCAGAAGTAGTAAAGAATCGTCAAACTATCGCTGACAAACTTAAAGCAGGAGAAACTAAGTTGAGTTGTGCTGACTTTAAAGAGATAAACCTACCTTCTGCTGTTAAGAATCAGAATATTAGAGAAGTTAAAGCACTCTATAAGTTGTTTTTAAAATCTGATTCTGATAAAGATAATTTAGAATTTAAAGACAATCAGCCTATTTGCTATAATAGTCAAAATTATAAAATTGATAATCATATAATCTCAATACCTCTTTATACTAGCCAATGTCAAAGATTTGCTTTCCCTGTTAAGCAAACTAAAAGATTTAAAGAATTGCTACAATATATCGAGAATGGTTGCAAATTAGGTAAAGCTAATCTATATTCTTGCGAGTGTGGTAATCATATCCAGGCTGATTTAAATGCAAGTAGAAATATAGCTAATAAATATTTAGAACAGCAATCTGCTTAGATGGTAATAGTCTAAGTGCCTAAGTTGGTATATCCATATCTTAGGAAGGCTGATGGCACAGCTTAAAGTTTGCGTCATACTTGCCTACCAGAAATGGACTGGCATTTAATCAGCAGACAACCTCGTAAGTTCCTTTAAGGAATCCTTGTTCGTGACGATAGGAACGGGTGGGGAGGATGTCAATACTTATATTAACCGTATTCCCGAAAATAGCAAAGAAATGGAGGTATAAATGAAAATATTTGTAGATGGGGATAGCTGCCCTGTTGTAGATATAGCTAT
>CAZEYH010000211.1:0-5107 GCA_964515895.1 uncultured Clostridiaceae bacterium
TTGCAATGAAATTGCAACTCACTGTAGGCAATCCTACAGTGAAAAGTCGTAAAACGACTTTCTGGGGAGCAATCATAATATTGGGTTACACAGTTTATAAATAGATTATAGCATATGGTTTATTCCACTTCAAATGCCGGTCCTCAAATGCCGTAAAAACTTATAAGTTGACACTAATGATTCATAAATAGTAAAATGTAAAATATACATTAAACAGATAAGCGTATTGTATCTTAAAAACGATACCTATAAAGAGGGAGAGGTATTAATATGAGTAGAAAGAAAAGGATAGGGGTAGTATTTGGTGGGCAATCATCAGAACATGAGGTATCAAGAGTTTCTGCCCAATCAGTAATAAGCAATTTGGATAAAAATAAATATGAAGTGATAATGATAGGTATTACCAAGGAAGGCAAGTGGTTAACTTATGAGGGACCTGTAGAAAAACTGGGTACAGGAGAATGGCAAACTATTGCTGAGGCAAATAGGGCAAACATAAAAAAATTGACTCAAGCAAGTGAAATTAATTCTCTTGGAAATTCTCTTGGAGAAATCTTAAGAATTTCAAGAGATGATAAGAAAGATAAAACAATTGATGTTGTTTTTCCTGTTCTTCATGGTGCAAATGGTGAAGATGGAACCATACAAGGACTTTTCGAACTTGCCGATATTCCATATGTAGGTTGTGGTGTGCTGGGGTCTGCACTTGCTATGGATAAGTATTATGCAAAAATTGTCTTTGAAAGAGAGAATCTTCCTCAGGGTAAGTTCCTTGCTTTTAGTAAAAAGCAAATCATAAATGATATAGACCAAGCGATAAAACAAGTAGAGGAGATATTTACATATCCTTGTTTTGTCAAACCCTGCAATTCAGGGTCATCAGTTGGGGTAAGCAAGGCATCTATAAGAGAAGAGTTAGTTGATGCGCTTAATATTGCAACTAAATATGACAGACGTATTTTGGTTGAAGAATTCATTGATGGTCAAGAAGTAGAGTGTGCAGTATTAGGTAATGATGAACCTATTGCTTCTACTGTAGGAGAGATTATACCGTGTAATGAGTTTTATGACTATGAGGCAAAGTATAGTGCCAAAAGCACATCGGAAGTTCTTATCCCTGCCCGGCTTCCTTCAAAAACTATAGAAGAAATAAGGGAATATGCAGTAAAGGCTTTCAAAGCATTGGATTGTGCAGGTTTAGCAAGAGCTGATTTTTTTGTTCGAAAGAAAACCGGTGAAATATATATCAATGAATTAAATACAATGCCCGGTTTCACGCAAATAAGTATGTATCCCAAACTTTGGGAGGCTTCAGGTATAACTTATCCTGAACTATTAGACAGACTTATAGAACTGGCAATAGAAAGATATGAAGAAAAAATGGATATAAGCAGGTGGTTGTAATGGATAATAGACCTATAGGTGTTTTTGATTCTGGATTAGGTGGACTTACTGTTTTGAAAGAGATTATGGAAATAATGCCCGGAGAGAGTATGGTATATTTTGGTGATACCGGAAGAGCACCTTATGGTACAAAATCTAGAGAAACTGTGATAAAATATACTCTCCAGAATATAAGGTTTTTAATGAATCAGGATATTAAAATGATTGTTATTGCATGCAATACAGCAAGTGCATACAGCTTAGAAATTGTAAAAAACAACTTTGAAATACCGATAATTGAAGTGATTCAGCCTGGGGCTGCTACAGGTATTAAAAATACTAAAAACAAAAAAATAGGTGTTATCGGCACAAATGCAACAATAAATAGCGGAGCTTATGAAAAGGCAATAAATAAGATTGACAATTCAATACAGGTTTTTTCCAAAGCATGTCCTTTATTTGTACCTTTGGTTGAAGAAGGACCTGAATGGTGGGAAAATGATATAACATATAGAATAGCTATAGAATATTTAAGTCCTTTAAAACAGGCAGATATTGATACATTAGTATTGGGATGTACTCATTATCCTCTTCTACAAAACATCATATCCAGAGTAATGGGTAATGAAGTGAAACTTGTAAGTTCTGCATTAGAAGTTGCAAGAGTTGTAAAAAATATTATTGAGGAAAATAATATTGCCAGGGATAAAAATATAGGGTCTGTATGTAGATACTATACAAGTGATAGTGTAGATAAATTTGAGCCTTTATGCAGCGCTATTTTAAATCGAAAAATAACTTGTGCAGAAAGGGCCGATATAGAAAAATACTAAAAAAATGCTAAGAAATACCAATATAAGAAGGGAAAGTGTCTATAAATATGAATAAAGATGTAATAATTTCCGTTAAGGGTAAGCAAATTTCCGGGGACGAAGAACCTAACACATTAGAATTGATTACTGAAGGAAAGTATTATAAGGACGAAGAGGGATATTATGTTACTTATAATGAAAGTGAAGTTACAGGTATGGATGGTACAACAACTACCATAAAAGTTTCTGACGGCATTGTAACTTTAATGCGAGTAGGTTCGGTGAATTCTCAGTTTGTTTTTCAAAAAGGCAGGAAACACATTTCATATTACGATACATCTTATGGAGTTTTTACTATAGGTGTATTTGCCAATAAAGTAAATGTCAGTATGAATGACTGTGGTGGTGAAATTAGTGTTGATTACCATATTGAAATAGATAATAGTAAAACAGGATATAATGATTTTTACATGTCAATTAGAGAGGCAGGGTGTTTGGATGATAAATGTTATTGAGCAAATGAAACAGGATATTGAGCATATATTAAGCCAAGCTATAGATAAAGCAATTGAAAAAGGGCAGTTACCTAGTATTGATATCCGGGATATATTTATAGAGACCCCAAGAGAAAAGGGGCATGGGGATTTTTCAACAAATGTAGCTATGCAGATAACACGGCAAGCAAAGATGCCTCCTGTTAAAATAGCTTCAGTTATTATTGCAAATATTAATGAAAATCTTAAGTTTAAAGATACTTATATAGGGGAAGTCAAGTGTGCCGGTCCCGGTTTTATTAATTTCTACCTTAAAAATGATTGGTTGTATTATACTTTAAAGGTTATCCAATCCGAAAAAGAAAACTATGGTAAATCCGATACCGGACACGGCAAAAAAGTTATGGTAGAATTTGTAAGCGCAAATCCTACAGGACCGCTGCACATGGGAAACGCCAGAGGTGGAGCATTGGGTGATTGCATAGCTAGTGTCCTAGAGGCTGTTGGATATAATGTTACTAGGGAGTTTTATGTGAATGATGCGGGAAACCAAATGTTAAAATTTGGGGAATCCCTTGAAGCCAGATATATTCAGTTATTACAGGGAGAAAATTCCATTGAGTTTCCTGAAGATGGATATCATGGAGATGATATTATAGAACATGCAAAAGAATATATAAGGATGTTTGGAGATAAACTTCTGGATTATTCCACAGATGAAAGACGTAAAGAATTGGTTAAATATGCACTGGGAAAAAATCTCGAGAGTATAAGGAGTCATCTTGAGAGTTATGGAGTTAAGTTTGATGTATGGTTTTCAGAGCAATCCCTATATGATAGTGGAGAATTAAAAGACACTCTGGAATATCTAAAAGAAAATAAACTAACTTATGAAAAAGATGGAGCTTTATGGTTTAAAGCAACGAATTTCGGTGGGGATAAGGATGAAGTTATAGTTAGAGGTAATGGTATTCCTACGTACTTTGCTTCAGATATTGCCTATCATAGAAATAAGTTTATAAAACGTAAATTTGACAGGGTTATAAACCTTCTTGGTGCCGATCATCATGGACATGTTGCCAGGATGAAGGCAGCAGTAGAAGCGATTGGAATTAACCCCGAAAGGCTTGATATAATTATCTTTCAGTTAGTAAGGCTATATAGAGATGGGGAAATTGCCAGGATGTCTAAAAGGACAGGTAAAGCTATATCTCTTGCCGATTTGCTTGAGGAAACAGGTAAAGATGCAGCTAGGTTTTTCTTTAATATGAAAGCTTCCGGAAATCATTTAGATTTTGATCTTGACTTAGCTGTGAGGCAATCTAATGAAAATCCGGTATTCTATGTACAATATGCTCATGCAAGGATATGCAGTATGTTGAGACTCTTAGAGAGTGAAGGTATAAAAGTTCCCGGTATTGATCAGGTTAATTTAGCTTTGCTCAAAGAAAATGAAGAAATTGAACTAATAAAAAAGTTAGCCGAGTATCCTGAAGAAGTGGGGATATCAGCCCAAACGCTAGAACCCAGCAGGCTTACCAGATATGTTATGGATGTAGCCTCCCTTTTCCATAGCTTCTATAATGCATGTAGGGTTAAAGATGAAGAAGAAAATCTTATGATGGCAAGACTTATATTGGTAGACAGTACAAGGATTGTGATTAAAAATGTTCTCGATTTATTGAGTATTACGGCTCCTGAAAAAATGTAAAAATTCACTGTTTGTAAATTTAACTCCCTTTTGAATATTTTTAGCTAGTTAGTAAAAAATATTCTTATAGTTAATACTATGATTTGTCAAAACTGATGAAGAATAGATATAAGGGAGTGAAACATTTTTGAGGAAGAAATACTTAATTTTGATAACAGCTATTTTATTACTAACTTTTCTTTTTGTAGGTATTTACCTTTCAAATGGAAAGTTGTGGGATATAGGAAGGTTATGGAAAACACCTGATAATAACCAAGAAACACTTTCATACTATGGTTCTGAGGGACAGGAAGTAATAAATATCCAAACAAGATTGAAAAATTGGGGTTATTATAAAGGTAATATTGATGGAATCTATGGTTACCAGACATATCAAGCAGTAAGGTATTTTCAATCTAAAAATGGATTGGGAGTTGATGGAATAGTAGGTCCTGAAACTTTGGCAGCTCTAGGGCTTCCTACCGGGCAAACCACATCTCAATCCAATAGCAAGGATGTGAATTTGCTTGCTCACATAATACACGCAGAATCGAGGGGGGAACCATATTCAGGACAGGTAGCTGTTGGTGCTGTGGTTTTAAATAGAGTTAGAGACAGCAGATTCCCGAATACTATTGCCGGTGTTGTTTATCAACCCGGAGCTTTTGATGCTGTATATGACGGCCAGATTAATTTGCAACCTAGCACATCAGCTTATAATGCAGCTA
>CAZEYH010000212.1:0-5102 GCA_964515895.1 uncultured Clostridiaceae bacterium
CCCCATCCTGGCGCAAAATATTTTAATGAGTATTCATATTCAGACAGTTTAGTATCAGGAGGTAGAATTTTTTCATAAACAGTTTTAGCTGAATCTGAGTATTTCCAATCCTGCCCTTCAATACCGATAAACGCTGACAAGCGGTTTAGCCCTTTTACAATATCAGGTGCTACATCTTCATCAGAATAATTTATATCTACCCATCTAATCATAGCCTCAGGATATTTAGCTTTATTAGTAATTGCAAATTCTTTTCCGGATACCATATCAAATCCTTTTACATGTTTTTTACTGCAATATTGTGAAGTTAAAGGTTCAAGAATTTGTATCTGTATTTTCCCATTCTTGAAATTTTCAGGCTTCATAATTGTACCCTGATTAGACATCATTGTTATATTTTCTTTCATCTTAGCTGCTACCTGCGCACTTTCTTGAGTAAAACAATCATTATCCAAATATTTGTTTTCATATAACTTATTTAAAAACGCAAGAGTTAATTTATACTGTTCTGTTGATGGTACATAAACAACTTTATCAGCTTCATTCAGTCCATATCTGTCATCAACCAGATAACCAAATGCAGGTAAAAAAGTATGCACAAGCTTACTAAAACTACCTTTATGGCAGCTAACAGGAATTTTTGATGAATCCCATTTTTTAATGGCTTCGCATGTATCCAAGAATTCGTCAACTGTTGTCGGGATACTTTTATCTATTTCATTAAACCAATCTGTTCTTGTGTAAAGCATATTACTTGCCATTAATAAAGTATTTACAAATATAGGAAAACAATACATATTACCATCCATTGAAGCAGCAACGGCATTAACTTCTGGATACCCATTAACCATTTTTTTGTAGTTTGGTGCATAGTCTTTTATGTAGTTTTGTAAAGGAATGAGAACTTTGCCTTCTACTCCATACTTAACTTCCTCATCTTGAGAAAGTCCCCAAACTACATCAGGAATATCCCCGCTAGCAAAGGCCAGATTCTTTTTTTCTACATAGGCTGAACCTTCAATTGATAAAAATTTCACTTTTATATTAGATACCTTTTCCATTGCCTTGAAATAAGTCATTTCTTCCCATGGCCCTTGATCGGAGTTTATTGCATGCATCATAACAACTTCAACAGGTTTTTTCATTATTGGATAGCCTGTTCTGTTAAAAATTTCATCCTCTTCTCGTGTTTGTTTTTGAGTAGAATTGAAAGTGTTTCCTTTATTATCAGCATCTTTGACATTACCACTACAGCTAGCAAATAAACCTACCACCAATAATAGACTAAGCAAAAAACAAGTAGTTCTTTTCATTTTATAATACCTCCATTATTACTATTAATTATTAGATCTTGTGATGTACAAACCATGAATATAATACTAAAGCTAAATTACTTTCCACCCCCTGTTTATGCACTAATAAATTAAAGTTTGTACCACAATATTGCATTAAACTTTACATAAATCATTAGTTGAACCTATCCTTTTAATGACCCTATCATTATCCCTTGAACAAAATATTTTTGAATAAAAGGATATATCATAAGGATAGGGAGAGATGAAACAATAATTACTGCATATTTTATCAGACTAGCATACTTTACTTTATTTATAATACTTTCCTCCATTAAAGCTTCAACAACCATGTCCTGTTTCATTTGATTTTCTATTAATATTTCTCTCAAGACTAATTGTAATGGATATAGTTTTCTATTTGTCAGGTATATTAAAGCATCAAAATATGAGTTCCAATGCCCTACAGCATAAAAGAGAAGCAATACAGATATTAATGCTTTTGATAAAGGAATTATAATTTTTATAAATGTATTTGTGACTGTAGATCCATCTATCATCGCAGACTCCTCAATTTCTTCAGGTATTGTTGATTGGAAAAATGTTCTTGCAATTATTACATTATACATACTTATAGCACCGGGTAATATTAAAGCCCATATTTTATTGAGTAAACCCAATTGTTTCACAACCAGGTATGTCGGTATAAGACCACCACTAAAAAACATTGTAAAAGTAAATATGAAAGTAATTACATTTCTACCATATAATTTTTTCTTTGATAAGGCATAAGCGCACATGAGAGTTAATATTAAGTTTAGTAATGTTCCTATAGTCGTATATATTATAGTATTCTTATACGACATTATTATCTCACTATCTTGAAATATTCTTCTATAACCCTCAAAAGATATTTTCTTCGGGATTAAGTATACCTTTCCGCTATTTATCAGATCAGGATCACTTATTGAAGCAATTAAAACAAACCACAATGGGTAAATCACTATAATAAGAATAATTACCAATAAAATATAATTAATGTTATTAAATGCTTTGTCTAGACCTGTTTCCTTTATTGAGTACATATAATACCTCCATTACCATAAGCTTATTTCACTTACTTTTCCTGAAATTATATTTACTATTATTAAAATTATAAAATTAATAATTGAATTAAAAAGACCAACTGCCGTTGAAAAGCTAAAATCAGCATCAATTAAACCTGTTCTGTAAACATAGGTAGATATTACATCGGATGCCTCAAAATTCAAAGGATTCTGCATTAAATATACTTTTTCAAAACCTACATTCATGATAGAACCCATGTTTAAAATAAGTAGAATTACTATTGTAGGTAATATTCCCGGTACATTTATATGACATATTCTTTGGAATCTGTTTGCTCCATCAATTACTGCCGCTTCATGTTGTTGAGGATCTATTCCTGATAATGCTGCAATATATATTATGGCTGACCAGCCCATATTTTGCCATACATCTGACCAAACATATATACTTTTAAAGTAGCTTGCCGTTATCATAAAGGGTTTTGCTTTTCCTCCAAGTAAAACAATTATATGATTCACAACACCTGTCGTTGGAGATAAAAATGCCATAACTATTCCCACAAGAACAACAGTTGATATAAAATGTGGTGCATAACTTACAGTTTGTACAAATCGCTTGAATCTCTCATTATCAACTTCATTAAGCATTAAAGCGAATATTATAGGCATGGGAAAGCCTACTAAAATAGAATATAATGTAATACCTATTGTATTTTTTATAAGTATCCAGAAATAATAGGAAGCAAAAAAATTCCTGAAGTTTTTCAATCCAACCCAAGGACTCCCCCATACGCCCAGAGCACCATTAAATTTTCTAAATGCTATCTGTAATCCATACAAAGGCCAATACCTAAATACAACAAAATATACAAATGCAGGCAGTAAAAAAAGGTATAACTCGTAGTTTTCTTTAAGAATTTTACTGAAACTCTTATTTTTTTTTCTATAAAGTATATTATCACTTTTAGATAGCGGGGCTTGGCTTGTTCTTCCCATTATGTTCCCTCCGATTTATCTGTCTTGTAACTTTGATTCATAATTTTTCTGTTTAGTTTCTCGTTTCATATGTTTATTTTACAGTTTAATCATATAGTTTTGATACGAATCTTGTAAATATGTAATAACCCTTTTTGATATGTAATAGACCAATATATTAGTAATTTACATGAATTTCAGTATATAATTTTAATTCTATTGCTTCAACTTAAGAAAGTACCAAAAATACGGTACAAAATAGGAAAATGAGTTGAACACAATTAAACATTTGTGCAAAAACATGAATTAGTTTTGTACATATATCAACTTTGAATTTTTCTAAAATCTCCCGGAGTAACCCCTTCAAACATACGGAATGTACGTATAAAATTAGCTGTATCTGCATATCCAATCTCATTAACAATTTCTTTTATAGTCATATCGGTATCTATAAGTAATTTTTTTGCATTTTTTATTCTAAGCTGTCTCACATAGTCTGCAAATCTGCAACCAACCTGGTCTTTAAATACTTTACTTAAATATTTTGACGTTAGGCTAAATTCCTCAGCTAGCATATCAAGGCATAATCCATTATCTGCATAATTTTCATGGATAAATTCTAGCATAGCAGTCTTTAAAGCCTCATTTCCATAGTCCTTCTTTTCGTTAATGAAATTGCATATGCTAGACGCCATCTTTTCCAACCTGTTTTGTAATTCTTCTAAGCTTCTAAACTTTAACATATTTTCAAGTTCATCGTTGAATTCATCAGTATCCAGTTCATTAACTATGTTTATTATGCAATTAATAATACCAAAACAAACTGCTTTAATCATACCAGTGGAAATATTCTTCTTTTTTATGGTATCACAAATTTTAGCCAGCTCACTATTAAACATGTCTATATCTCCTTGTCTGAGGAATTTAATGAGACGTGTTTGTTGTTCTACAGGATACCAATAAATTCTATCATCAATCTCAATAATGTCTTCAAAAAATAATAATTCCTCTGAACCTTTAATTAAATTATAATCTAGAGAAAAAAGTGCTTCATTAAAAGAAGTGCTAATATCAAGTATGTCAGCATATATTCTGCCAACTCCGATTTTTACTCTTATTTTTATTTTTTTGTATAATAGTGCCTGTAGCCCTACTAATAATTCTTGTAAATTATCTCTAGATAAATCCTCATATCCTGAATTCAGTGTTATTATTATATTTCCTTTTACCATCTCCAAAGAATAGAAACTTCCATTGAAATTTTGCTTCAAAAATATGTTTATAAAATAGGATAGTTCACTAAATGAAATAACATTGATACTTTCACGATTGTTATCAATTGATAGTACCAATACAGCAAAATATTGATTTGCCATTTTAATATCTGATATAGAAAGTATATCCATAATTTTATTTTTATTATGCACACTTCCCTTTAGCAGCATTGAAATAATTTGATCTTCCACATAAGGCCGTTGTAAACTTACTTTATCAGTAAGTGCTCTGTTTTCTTCCAACATATCATGTATTGACGTTTCTATTTCATCGAATTCATTTTTAAAATAGTAGATAATATTTTTATCTTTTTCATTTATTTTATTATTTTTCATAGCATTCATCAATTTCATTAATGACCATACTGGTCTATAGTTTTTAAAAGCTAATACAATTGACATTAATATACCAGCCAAAACAACAGATATTAAAAGAATAAATATGTTTTTTTGCATATTGGCAACTTTGTTGAAGTAATCTATTATATTTAAAA
>CAZEYH010000213.1:0-4555 GCA_964515895.1 uncultured Clostridiaceae bacterium
ATAATCCATACACATAAATATTAACGGTAAATGATTCTCTAACTTAAATAGTGAATAACAAGCTTTGGCACCTCTAATAGAGTTGCCAAAGCCTGTTTCAAACTTTCGGCTTTTCAATTTTAAGTAATAGTTTTTTACGGCCAGAAATCATCTACATTGCTATGGTCTGCTACCGCTATATCAATATTGATATTTTTTTCAACAGGTTCACCTCTGAGATATTTCTCAGCTGCGAGATATGTCTGTTTAACCAACTCTGCAGGTGGAACAACAACACATGCCATGTAATAGGGATGATTTTCCTTTAGTGCCTCAAATGGCTCAGCTCCGTATGCACCGGAAGAAACAACCTTTGTACCCTTTGCGTTTCTTGCTTCAAGAGCGGTTACGGCTCCCCAAGCTCCGTTATCAACAACACTATAGACAATATCAATTTTTTCTTTAATATTAGCTATAGCATTTGCACCTTTTTCTCTATTACCTTCACAGTCCTGTGTGGAAACTATTTTAACTCCCGGCATTGTAGCCATAATTTCCTTAAACTTTGCTTCACGTTCGAGACAGTGTGTGGATTGAGCAAGTGTGAGAACTGCAATATTAGCTTCACCACCAAGTTCCTTTTCGATATATTCCTTACAGTAATTTCCCATTAATTCTCCCGTAAGAGCATTGTCCCATGCAATAGTACTTACCGGTTCAAAGCCTGTAACATAGCTGTCAAAAATTACTACAGGTATGCCTGCTTCCTCTGCTTTTTTAAGTGCAGTCAGACATCCTTCAGGAGTTGCCGGATCGGCAAAGATCATATCTACTTTCTGAGATATGAAGTTCTCGATCTGTTTTGTTTGAGTTTCAGCATCAATATTTCCATCCTGAACTGTAATTTCACAACCCAGCTCCTTTGCCTGTTTTACTAATTCCTGGTCAACCATTGAGCACCATTCGTCACCTTTGTAAACAATAGTACAACCAATCTTTAGTCCTTTAAGAGGTGAATCAGATTCACTCTTTGTTTCTTCACCGGTTTTAGCAGTAGTTTCTTCACCTGTCTTAGCTGTGGTTTCTTCTCCCGTAGTTTCCTTTTTAGAGCCACATCCGGCAAACAATGTAGCACACAATACAATTGTCAAAACAATAGATATTAATCTTTTCATGAATTATACCTCCTATTTCTATTTTTTATTTACACGGATTACCCAATTTTTGTGGATTCCCCGTATAATTCAAGGTTAAGACTGTGCTATACACAATAACTCATTATTTTTTCTTGTGTAGCTTCTTCACGAGATAACTCTTTCATTATACGTCCACCATGCATTACAATAATCCTGTCACACATACCAATAACTTCCGGCATCTCAGATGAAATCATAATTATAGTTTTGCCATCTTTTACAAGCTGATTAATAAGTCTGTATATTTCTACTTTTGCTCCTACATCTATACCACGTGTAGGTTCATCAAGGAAAATAATCTCACTATCCTTAAATAACCATTTTGCTATAACTACCTTCTGCTGGTTTCCTCCAGATAAATATTGCACTTCAGTATCAACTGAAGGTGTAACAATACGAAGTTTTTTAACATATTCTTCAGCATATTTATTTTCTAGTTTTTTTCTTACTAGACCTTTTTTTATAATCTTATCAATATTTACCAAACAAATATTTTGTTTTACAGGAAAAATTCTTATTAGTCCTTGTTTTTGTCTATCCTCTGAAATAAGTCCAAAACCTCGATCTATAGCATCCCTAAAACATTTATTCCTAATTGGCTTACCTTTTAATATGATCTCACCCGAATCAATCTTATCTATTCCTAAAATAGCCCTGGCAAGCTCTGTCCTTCCTGCACCTACAAGACCGGAAAAACCTAGAACTTCTCCTTTATGAACTTTAAAGCTAATATCGTGAAGTACACCTTTGCGGTTAAGGTTCCTAACCTCCAGTATAGGTTCTCCAATTTCAATAAATTCTTTTGGGTATTCGTTTTCCAACGCACGTCCAACCATCATACTTATAAGCTTATCCCTGTTTACTTCTGATACCGGTAAAGTATCTATATGTTTACCGTCACGAAGTACTGTTACATTATCAGCAAGATCAAATATTTCTTCCAGCCTGTGAGATATGTAGATAATTGTAAAACCTTCTTTTTTGAGTCTACGTACAATTCCAAACATAATCTCCAATTCTCTTTTTGTAAGCGAAGCTGAAGGTTCATCCATTATAAGTAATCGACAGTTGAGATTTACAGCCTTGCATATTTCAACAATTTGTTTTTTAGCAATTGTCAGGTTTTCAACAAGTTCATCTACATCAATATCTATACCAAGGCTATCGATCATATCCTGTGCATGCTTACGCATAGCTTTCCAGTTTACAGTTTTTAATTTTGTGTACATAAGATTGCCTAAAAAAATATTTTCAGTTACAGTTAGAGTCTCAGCCAACTTAATTTCTTGGTGTACAACACTAATTCCCGAAAGTTGTGCTTCATGAGGTGTTTTAAATGCTACCGGTTTTCCGTTATGAATAACTCTACCGGAATCAGCTCTGTAGATACCGGCAAGTATTCTTATAAGTGTTGACTTTCCGGCTCCATTTTCACCTACCAAAGCATGAATTGTACCCCTTTCAATTTTGAAAGATACATCATCTAGTGCTTTTACTCCAGGAAAGCTTTTGCTAAGGTTTTTAATTGATAGAATATATCTGCTGTCCTTATTTTTAGCAATTTCTTCAACTTGCAAACTAGCATCAGTCATAATTGCACCCCCCAAATCATTAAGCACGCATCCTATTACGAAATACGTCAATTCCGATGGCAATAATGAGAACAACACCTTTAAGAACATCTTGGATATACGGATCAACATTTAGCATAGTCATGCCGTTAAAGAAGAGAATAAGAAATATTGAGCCAAACATGGCACCGATTACTTTACCTTTTCCCCCTGTGAGACTGATTCCCCCTATAATAGATGCAATAACGGCATCAAATTCATACAGATTGCCATTTGTAATAGAAACTGAATTCAGCCTGGACATAAGCACTATTCCTCCTATTGCCGCAAATATTCCTGCCATCATAAAAGCAATACAATAATATTTCCTTATGTTTATTCCTGCAAAAAAAGCCGCCTCACTGTTTCCGCCAATAGCATAGAAATTTCGTCCAAGCTTTGTTTTTCTGGAAATAAATTGTACGACAATATAAAGGATAAGCATGATGATTACGCTGACCGGAACAGGGCCAACATATCCTCTTCCTATAAAACCCATCTCTTCAGGTAATCTTGCAATTGGTGTTGCATTTGTAATAAGTTTTGCAGATCCTCTACATATATTCTGTACACCAAGTGTTGCAATGAATGCCGGAATACCGCAGTAGGCAAAAAGTACACCATTTGTAAGTCCGAGAATTGCCCCAAGCAAAAGTGCAATCAATAATGCTAACCATGTGTTGACACTATAAGTTTTCATAAGGACAGTAGCAACGATACTGGTGACACAAACGATCTGACCTAAAGAAAGATCAAATTGCCCCGTTGTAAGAACTAATGCCTGCCCTATTGCAACTATGGCAATAGTCGAAGCTTGCAATAATATGTTAGTAAAATTATCCCATGTTAGAAAATATTCTGGCACTAGTATTGAAAAAACGATTCCTAACAAAAGAATTGCAACTAATGAGGCATAATCTTTAGTAAATTTTGAAAACATTGGTACTAAACTTGAGCCTACAGTAGAGCCATTTAAGCTCTTTTTTGTAGTGTATTGAGTAGACATATACAGATTTCATCCTTTCGCTAATAAATTTTTATTTACCAACGTGAAAGACTTACTATATCTTATGACAATACCTACGATGTCTTATTTAATTTACGGGAGTTAAATTATTATGCTAACTTCAGACATATACTATGATAATACATTCTGCCCCACTTTGCAAGTATGTATTTTTTATAGTTTGGGTAGTTCGCATAGTATTTCTATGGGTATATTTCAATTATTCTATTATTATATGATTTAACTATTGATTTAATCGTAGATTTAACTATAGATTCTCTCGATGCTATAATCTACCAAAATAACTCTTCCATCCTTTTCAATAAATCTTACTATATTCTCCAGCATACCGTCTGTATGGCCGGCTTCATTCGATACACAAACTACACCTAATACTGCATTTTTCCAAGTGTCATTCATGTCTACCTCTGCAATTGATGCGTTAAATTTCGCCTTAACCCTGCCAATTATACTTTTAATCACACGCCTTTTCTCTTTTAATGAAAAAGCATTATCTATTGACAAAACTATTTTACATACTCCTATAACCATAGCTTAAATAAAATACCTTTCTCATAATATCCTGTCAGCTTCATATCTACTACCACATTGCAGCATATATCGTACTATATTACAGGCTATTTTATATTCCTATTTTAGCACATTAGCCTTTGTTTTGCTACCGTCATTGGTCGCACATCCTTTTTTACTAAAATTCCACTTCCCACTTCCCCCTGCTTCCCCCTTCTAATAGTTGATATGAA
>CAZEYH010000213.1:4565-5101 GCA_964515895.1 uncultured Clostridiaceae bacterium
ATGGGATTACTAGATTACCAAAGTATATAATTTCAAGACAATTTGTTTTTTCCTTCCTTAAGTATAAATCAATTAGTTAAATGCGCTCCCACTTCCCACTTAATTTGTGTTGATATGAAGGTCTACAAGTGCTATACTTATTTGTACCTGATTTGAAAGGAGTGTTCCGAAATTGCCATTGGATGGTATTGTTGTAGATAGTATAGCTCTTGAGTTGAAAGACAAGATTTTAGGTGGTAGAATTGTCAAGATATTTCAACCCGAAAGGGATGAAATACTTATGCATATACGTGCAACCGGAAGTAACTTTAAGCTATTGTTCAGTGCTAATGCTAATTATCCTAGGGTTCACTTAACCAATATATCGAAGGAAAACCCTTCTAATCCTCCTGTTTTTTGTATGATTTTGAGAAAGCATCTATTAGGAGGAAGGATATTAGATGTCCTGTTTCATGATTTTGAAAGGATTTTAACATTTAATATAGAGTCTGTAAATGAGCTTGGTGATTTATCAGTAAAAAAATTAATTATTGAAA
>CAZEYH010000214.1:0-1717 GCA_964515895.1 uncultured Clostridiaceae bacterium
TACCCGGAAACGATGATGCAATAAGAGCAATTAAACTTATAGCCGGTAAAATGGCAGATGCAGTGATTGAGGGTAAACAAGGTGAACAGATGACACTTGCAACAGATACCAATGAAAAAGAAGAAGAACAACCTAGGGATAGAACTGATGAAATCTTTGATGCTGTTAAAGAATCTGAAGAATTTGAAGAAGATAAAAAGGCAGAGGAAATATCTGTTAACAATGAGACTACAAATGAAGTTCCAACTGAAATTACAATAGATGAATAATATATTATTTACAAAAAAATAAGTTTGGAGGAATTTTAATGATTACTGCAGATATGGTAAAGCAACTTAGAGAAAAAGTAGGAGCCGGAATGATGGATTGTAAAAAGGCTCTTGTAGAAACTAAAGGAGATATTGATAAAGCTGTTGAATATTTAAGGGAAAAAGGCCTTGCAGCTGCAGCGAAGAAATCAGGAAGAATAGCAGCTGAAGGTATAGTTGATTCGTATATCCATGGAGAAGGAAGAATTGGTGTTCTTGTTGAAGTAAATATTGAAACTGATTTTGCAGCTAAAAATGATGAATTCAAAAAATTTGTAAAAGATATAGCAATGCAGATCGCAGCAAGCAAACCTGAATATGTAAGAAGAGAAGATGTACCTGATGAAATAATTAAAAAGGAAAAGGAAATCCTAAGGGCTCAAGCTCTTAATGAAGGAAAACCTGAAAAAATTGTTGATAAAATGGTTGAGGGAAGAATAGAAAAATTTTATAAGGAAAATTGTCTATTAGAGCAGCCATGGATAAGAGATCCGGAAAAAACTATTAATGAACTCCTTATGGAAAAAATATCTATAATAGGAGAAAATATTACTATAAGAAGATTTGCAAGGTTTGAAAGAGGAGAAGGGATAGAAAAGAAGGAAGAAAATTTTGCAGATGAGGTAATGAAACAAATTGGCTAGTTTAAAAAGGGACATATAGAGATATATGTCCCTTTTTTAGAGTATAGTAATTTGCAAATCTCCTAAAGAATTACTATATTTAATTATGGGGGAAGAGAATTTTTTGAAGTATAAGGGTTTATAAGGGGCGGAGGAAATTAATTATGCAAAATGTTAAGTATAAAAGGGTAGTATTAAAAATAAGTGGAGAAGCTCTTGCGGGGGAAACTAATTTCGGACTGGATACTGAAACATTAGACGGTATTACCGATAGTATCAACGAAGTATTTAAACTAAATGTAGAAGTAGCTATTGTTGTAGGAGGTGGCAATTTCTGGAGGGGTAGAAGTGGTAAAGGAATGGATAGAACCACTGCAGACCATATGGGTATGTTAGCCACTGTAATAAACGCTCTTGCTCTTCAGGATTCACTTGAATCAAAAGGCATACCTGTGAGAGTTCAAACGGCTATTGAAATGAGACAGATCGCGGAACCATATATAAGAAGAAGAGCTGTCAGACATCTTGAAAAAAAGAGAATAGTAATATTTGCCTGCGGAACAGGTAATCCGTATTTTTCCACAGATACAGCCGCAGCACTAAGAGCCGCTGAAATTGATGCAGAAGTAATACTTCTTGCAAAGAAAGTTGACGGTGTATATGATGATGATCCTGTAAAGAACCCTAATGCAAGAAAGTATCATAGAATATCTCATCTGGATATCATAAATCAAAGGCTTGGAGTAATGGATTCTACTGCTACATCATTGTGTATGGATAATGAAA
>CAZEYH010000214.1:1817-5078 GCA_964515895.1 uncultured Clostridiaceae bacterium
CAAAGGCTTGGAGTAATGGATTCTACTGCTACATCATTGTGTATGGATAATGAAATACCAATAATAGTATTCGGTATAGATAATCCGGAAAATATTTTAAAAGTTATTCTGGGCGAGGATATAGGGACATCAGTTACATAAGAATAGGAGGGTTAAATATGTCTAAAGGTGAATATAAGCAAATTGAAGAAAAAATGAAAAAAACCATAAGTGTGTTGAAACAGGAATTATCCAGGTTGAGAGCAGGAAGGGCAAATCCTGCAATACTGGATAAAGTAACTGTTGATTACTATGGAGCACCTACTCCCATTAATCAATTGGCTAATATTTCAATACCGGAAGCTAGGCTTATAGTTATCCAGCCATGGGATGCCAATATATTAAAAGATATTGAAAAAGCAATTCAAAAATCCGATATAGGTATACATCCTAATAATGACGGTAAGGTAATCCGACTTGTATTTCCAATACTAACGGAGGAGAGACGAAAAGAGCTTACAAAAGTAGTTAAAAAGCTTGGAGAGGATTCCAAAATCGCCATAAGAGCAATAAGAAGAGAAGCTAACGATGAGTATAGGGAACTGGAAAAAGAAGGTGAAATATCGGAAGATGACCTTAGAAATGCCGAAAAAGATATTCAAGCTTTAACTGATAAGTATGTAGCGGAAATTGATAAGACTACAGAATTAAAAGAAAAGGAAATAATGGAAGTCTAATCATGGATATGCCTGATGTTGTTGGTTTAGATTATAAAAACGCAAAGGAAATACTTGAACATAAAAACATAAAAATTGCAAATATAAAAATTACAGCTCCTCCGCGCCATATAAATGATTGTTATGAGGACTATTTCAGAGTACTTAAGTTAGATATTATTAGCGAAAGTGAAGTAGAAATTTTAATATGTGATCCTTGCGCAGGTAAATTTGTTAACAAGAGTTTAGCCTAAAGTCATGATTTTATTCACCAGAATGAAAGCTTAACAATTTGCTCCTCTTTAATTAGAGGGGTATTTTTTATTTCATATGCATCCTTTTCCAAAATACCTATATCAATATTGCACTAAATGTATTATAATATGGTTATAATTCAGGAAGTTATGAAAATATTTTCTGGAGAACAATCATATTATTAGTAAAACAATTATCAGATATTATTAGTATTATTAGTGTTGTACTTAAATAAGATTGTATTATGAATAAGATTGAATTATTTGAAAATATGTCGATGGGTTTCTACATATGAATTAGTATTATAGTAATGGAGGAAAATGTGCGTTTTTTAAATAAGTTAAAGCCAATAAGTGAACGAAAAATTAATGAAAACAAATTGCCCAAACATATAGCCATAATACCTGATGGTAACGGACGATGGGCAAACAGTAAGGGAATGCCGAGAAATGCAGGTCACAGAGAGGGATCCAATACTTTAAAAGAGATTGTTGAGCATTGTGCAGAAATAGGTATAGAATACCTCACTATATATGCTTTTTCTACTGAAAATTGGAAAAGACCACAGAGTGAGGTGGATTCTTTAATGTCTTTAATACAGGAATTTTTGCAGAAAGCAGAACAAAATCTATCGGGAAAGAATGTTCAGATAAGAATAATCGGGAACATTTTCGGGCTTTCTAAAAATCTTCAGAAAGAAATCCCCAAGGTTGTGGAAATGACGAGGCGTAATACCGGTTTAGTCCTTAATATTGCTCTAAATTATGGAGGACGGGATGAAATTGTAAATGCTGTACAACAAATTGCTAATGAGATAAAAGACAATAAAATAAATGTCAGCGATGTCAATGAGCAGCTTATATCAAATAAATTATATACAAGTAATGTTCCTGATCCGGATCTATTAATTAGGACGGGGGGAGAAAAAAGGCTGAGTAATTTTCTTTTATGGCAAGCAGCATATACAGAGATTTGGTGTTCAGATGTGTTGTGGCCTGACTTTAAAAAAGAAGATTTACTGAAAGCAATATATAATTATCAGAACAGAGAAAGAAGATATGGGGGAATATAATGTTAAAAACAAGGATAATAAGTGCAGTATTAGGATTGGCTTTATTATTTGCTGCCGTAATGATTTCAGTAGAAACTTTAGCAATTGCTGTGTTTATTTTATCTGTAGCAGCAATATATGAATTTAATAATGCTGTATCTAATGTAGGATACAAGCCTGTAAAATGGGTTGGATACATATCATGTGTTTTAATACTAGTGGTTGGAACTATAAATGGCAGTATATCTATAGCATATAATCCTATTGGAAATCTCATCAAATTATTTAGAACTGCAGAAGACATGCTGCTTTTTATATTTATTATACTATTGTTGCTATTTATTCAACAGGTATTTTCTTACCCCAAATATAATATAGGTGATATTTCAATAACTATTTGCGGTCTCTTGTACGTAGTTTTTATGTTTTTATTTGTTGTACTCACAAGAGGACTTAAAGATGGAGCTTTTTTTACCTGGATTATTTTTATAGGAGCTTGGGCAACAGATACCTTTGCTTATTTTGGAGGGATTACCCTTGGCAAGAGAAAATTAATACCGGCTGTCAGCCCGAATAAAACTGTCGAAGGCTCTATATCAGGTGTTATTGGTGCTGTAGCAGCATTATCTCTATATGGTTTTCTTTTAGGACAAAATATAAGTTATGTACCGTACTTTCATTATATAATAATGGGAATACTTTGTGGTATAATATCGCAAGTTGGAGATTTGACTGCTTCAGCAATAAAAAGATATACGAAAATTAAGGATTATGGGAATATAATACCGGGACATGGGGGAGTTCTTGACAGATTTGACAGTGTGTTACTTGTTGCTCCTACAATATATTTCTATATTTATTATATAGTATTAAGATAATTTATTGAGCCATATAATTGAGCCATATAATATTATAATAATTTAATGTATGATATTGTGGCAACATAATAATGATTGAAGCACGTATTTTCTGTACATGACCCATATATAATGACAGAAACATTACGTAAGGCAAATGAAGATTGAAGGAGAAGATATATGAAGAAGTGCATTTCAATATTAGGTTCTACAGGTTCAATCGGTGTACAAGCTCTTGATGTAGTACGTAATCTTAATTTAGTTAGCAATCTTGATATTCGTGTGTTAGGGTTAACTGCTGATAAAAATATTGATTTATTGGAAAAACAAGCCCGAGAATTTAAGCCTGAAGCTATCTCCATAACTGAACCTCAATTAGCGAAGGAATTAGCTTCAAGACTTG
>CAZEYH010000215.1:0-5061 GCA_964515895.1 uncultured Clostridiaceae bacterium
ATATTGTAAAAGAGGATATTTATATGCGTATATTACATACATCAGATTGGCACCTTGGTAAACCCCTTGAGCAGATAAATCGTATAGAAGAGCAAAGGGAATTTATCCATTGCCTTTCTAAAATAGTGGAAGAAGAGCAAATAGATATTGTCCTTATTTCAGGAGATGTTTATGATACATATAATCCACCGGCAGTAGCTGAAGAGTTATTCTATGATGCAGTGGATATGTTAAATGCGAGAGGAAAAAGACCGGTAATTGTTATTGCAGGTAACCATGACAGTCCTGAAAGATTATGTGCCGCAAGTGCCTTAGCATATAAGAATGGGATAATTCTTCTTGGTTATCCTAATAGTGATCCCGGGATATATAAAATCAATACTGAAAATATTAAGCTTGTGGATTCAGGGCTGGGGTGGATTGAGTTAGGCATATCAAGTTGTCGTCAGAGTGCAGTAATTCTAACTCTACCATATCCTTCTGAAGCACGGCTTGAGGAAGTTCTTTCACAAGATGCCGATGAAAAAGGGCTTCAAATAGCTTATTCAGATAAAATCGGAAGTCTTTTTGGAAAGCTTGGCCAAAAGTTTAGAAAAGATACTATTAATCTTGTGATGAGTCATTTGTTTTTAATGGGCGGAAGAGAATCAGATTCTGAAAGAACTCTTCAGGTTGGAGGAGCTTTAACAGTGAATCCTACTATGCTGCCTTCCAATGCTCATTTTGCAGCTCTCGGACATCTGCACAGACCTCAAAGTATCAGGAATGCATCTTGCCCGGCTTTTTATTCAGGCTCACCATTGGCATATAGCTTTTCTGAAGCAGATTACAGTAAAGCAGTATATATAATTGATGCAACTCCGGGAAAAGAAGCAGATATAAAAGAAATTTTCTTAGATTGTGGCAAACCTCTAAGAAGGTGGGAAGCTAAAGAGGGAATAATGCAAGCAATTGAATGGTGTGAAATCGGTAGGGATAAAAATGCTTGGGTAGATTTAGAGATTTTAACGGACAGGCCTCTTGCTATGGAAGAACAGAAAAAACTTAGACAATTGCATCCCGGAATCATTAATATCAGACCTAAATTTAAAAGCGAAGGCGAAGAGGAAGTTTCCTTTGAAAACAGAGAAAACAGGAAAATTGATGAGCTTTTTAAGGAGTTTTACAAAACGAGAATGGGAGTTGAAATTTCTGAAGAATTAATGTCTACGTTTCTTGATGTATTAAATGATGAGGAAAGTACCAATGGATTAGGTGATTTAGAAAACGAAGATGATTGAGGCATCTGAAGTAACGAAATAACGGGAACATAGGTGCATATTTAAATTTGAAGAAAATATTTGTTTAGAGGTATGCTCTTATTAATTACTATTAAAGGGGATGTATTATGAGACCTAGATACCTTGAAATAGAGGGATTACAAAGTTTTAAGGAAGTTCAGAAAATTGATTTTGATAAATTAAGCGAAACAGGTTTGTTTGGAATATTCGGTCCAACAGGAAGTGGGAAATCTACTATTCTTGATGCCATTACCCTTGCTTTGTATGGCAAGGTACATAGGGCAAATATGGGTACACAGGGTATTATTAATGCCGGTTGTAGTAGTGTGAAAGTATCTTTCGTTTTTGATTTACTAAAAGGCGATAAAAGAAAAACTTATAGGGTTGATAGAATATATAATAAAAAAAAGGACTCTGAGATATCTTGTGAAGCAAAAGTAGCAAGGCTTATAGAAGTTTTTGATGAAGCAGAGGTACCGATAGCCGATAAACCGACCGATGTTAATAAAAAGATGGAAGAGCTTTTAGGCTTAAAACATGACGATTTTACCAGAGCTGTTGTACTCCCACAAAATCAGTTCCAAGAGTTTCTCCTTCTGGAGAAAGCTAAAAAAAGAGAGATGCTGGAGCGCATATTCTACTTGGAGGAATATGGTAAGCAGCTTAATGCGAAGCTTTCTAGAAAGACATCTCATGTAAAGATGAGATTATCTAATGTACAAGGTGCTTTATCTGCATTGGGAGACGCGTCTAAAGAGGCCTTAGAGGAGGCTGAAAATATCTTGAATGAAACTGAAAAGTCTCGGAAAAATGCAATTAAAGAACTAAAGGATGTGGAAACTCTTCATACTGACTCAAAAAAGGTATGGGAGCTTGTAGGTGAACTGGAATTCGTTGAAAATAAAGAGAAAAAGCACTTGAAAGCATTAGAGGAAATTCGAAATAAAAGAGAATTATTGGATAAAGCCTTAAAAGCTGAAGGTTTAATAGAAATAATAAATGATTATAAAGAGATTACAGCTAAACTAGAAGAAACAGAAAAACAGTTAAGCTCTATCTTTGAAAGGCTACCTGAGTTAGAAAAAGAACTTGATAAAACAAAAATATTATATCAGGAGAAACTTAAAGAGTGGGAAATTGAAAAACCAAAGCTTTTGGAGAATACAACAAAACTTGGTAATGCATTGGAGTTAAAGAAAGAAATCGACGAGATAGATAGGAAAATAACAACACTACAGGATAATATTGAAAATCTGAAGAGAGAAGTTGAATTAAATGATAAAGAGACTGAAAATGGTAGAGGTAATATCAAAAATATAGAAGAAGAGATCAAGCAGTATAACTCAAATATAGATATTTTGAAAGTGAATTCAGAATATAAAAAGGAAATACAAAACGGATTGAAGCTGGAAAATGAATTAGCTTCTGCTATGGACAATTTCAAAGGTTTAAACACAAAAAAAGATAAACTTGCACTTATAGTGAGTCAATCAGAAAAAAAGCTTGCTGAAATCAAGAAAAATGCAGGTGAAACTGAAAACAAGCTGAAATTACTGGACTCCATAATGGAAGAACACAAAAAATCCAAGTCCGGAGAGAGGGACGATATAACCAATCTAATTGAAAATTACCATAACTACAAATCTATATTTGGCTTTATTAAAGCAAAAGAAGCAGATATGAATTCAATAACTACAAAGATTATTGAAAAAACAAAGTTATTGGGTGAATATAGGAAAAATCTAGATATGGCAGAGATAAGTAAAAATAATAAAAAATCTGAAGTAGATAAGCTTGAACAAGAACTTAAGATTCTAAAAATGCGGATAGAACAGGATACCGCTTATATGATAGCAAAGAAATTAAAAGAGGGAGAGCCGTGTCCCGTATGTGGTTCTACAAATCATCCAAGTCCGGCCCATTATACCGGATATGAAACCGCAACTGAAACCGAAAATTACCACGATAGTTCTGTCCATACTACCATCTTTAGCTTGAATATTAAAGATAATATTAAAGATTTGGAATATAAACTAAAAAAAGCTGAATCGGAGTTTTCAAAATGCCAAGCTGATCTAAGGGAAGCAGAGAAAAAGTGTATACATATAAATGAGCAAGTTAAGAGTGAAAATGAACAAACTATCCAGCTAAAAACAGATTTGGAAAAGAAAAAAGAAGAGATAGTTAAACTTAAAGAAGAACTGCCGGATAAAATGAGATGGTTAATACTGGAGGATATGGAGAAAGAAATTGAGAAGTTAAATAGTTTGGCAGCTGAAAAACAAAAAGAAATTGACAAATGGGAGAATAAGCTTAACGCAATAAATGAAAATATAAAAAAGGGAGAAGAAATACTAAATAGTCATAAAGTTGATGAAAGCAGTGTAGAATCCCAATTTAAAGTGAATAGTGAAAACTTAATAATAATTCAAAGAGATATGGAGAACGCTTGTCGAATATTTAATGAGAAAGATAAATTATATAAAGATTTTTTAAATAAGTACAGTATTAAGGGAGCTTCTACTGAATTGGAGAGAATTGCTGATAACGAAAAAGAAATCGAACAGCTCCGAGAAAAAATAAAGCAGCAAGAAGGGCGAATAAAAACAACAAGAGAGAAACTAGAAAAACTACAAGCAGAAAGGCAAAATTTGGGCAGTAAGCTTTCTCAACTTCAAACAGAACATAAAAATGCAGAGGAAATTAAAGCAGAGAAGAGGCTAAAGATTAAGGAGTTGGGAGGAGAGTGTAATATTGAAGATGAAATAAAGCTAATTGACAAAAAGTTATCAGACATTGAAAAAAGGGATAAAACTTTATCTGAATTGGTGAAAAAACTAGAAGAGCAATATAACAAAATGAATCTTGAAAGAAATACTCTTGAAAATCAGAGAAAAATATATAAGGAAAATTTAGAAAGGGAGAATTACAAGCTTGACGCTGCTTTAAAAGAAAAAGGTTTTGATAGTAAGGAAGAAGCAGAAAAATCCGTATTAAAAAAGGAGAGACAAAAAGAACTAAAAGGCGAGATTGATGAATATGAGAAAATTGAGAGAAATATTGCAGCTCAAAAAAATCTTTTATTAAAGAAATTAGATAATCGAAATATTACTGAAGAAGAATGGAGTAAAATTGATCAGTTATACAAGAAAAAGGTTGAATTAAAGGATAATGCAGTATCGCAGCATGAAATAGCAAAGAGCAATTTCAAACGTACTAAAGAGAGGCATGAAGAATGGGTAAAACTAAATAATGAAAATAATGAATTATCTAACAAATCAGATATATTGGATCAGATAAGAAGTCTTTTAAGGGGTAATAGTTTTATTGACTTTGTAGCAGAAGAAAGATTGAGGTATATCGCACGGGAAGCTTCTGAAATACTGGGTATACTTACGCAATATAGATATGCACTTGAGCTTGATCCTGATATTGGATTTGTAATACGTGATAACGCAAATGGTGGAATCCATCGTATGGTAACATCATTATCGGGAGGAGAAACTTTTATTACCTCTCTATCTCTTGCTCTGGCCTTATCAAAACAAATACAATTAAAAGGACAAAGCCCACTTGAGTTTTTCTTTCTAGATGAAGGTTTCGGTACTTTAGACAGGAATTTATTAGATGTAGTTATTGATTCCCTTCAACGATTAAGTACCACTGATAGAGTCATTGGGCTAATAAGTCATGTGCCTGAGCTTAAGAACAGGATTACCAGACGTTTAATCGTAGAACCTCCTACAGCAGATGGGATAGGTAGTAGAATAAGCATTGAAAA
>CAZEYH010000216.1:0-5057 GCA_964515895.1 uncultured Clostridiaceae bacterium
ATATTAAAGTTTTTATTGTACCAGGAAATCATGACCCATGGGTTAAGGGTTCTTATTATGCGAATTATGAATGGGCAGAGAATGTAAATATTCTAAATAAGGATAATCCTTGTGTGCACCTAAAAGAAGTGGGTACATCTGTATACAGTCCTGATGCTTTCTTCAAAGATAAAGCAGAAATCAACTATGATAATATAAATATATTGCTAGCTCATGGTACAGTAGATTTAAATATTGATGGAAAAAGCTATAATCCAATAACAAGTCAAGAGTTGGCAGCTTTGGGAATGGACTATATTGCCCTAGGGCATTTCCACAATAGAATAGATAACATCGGGGGGAAGGGTGTTATATATAATCCGGGTAGTCCTGAACCGCTAGGATTTGATGAGCCAGGAGAACATGGTGTTTATATTGGAACTATAGTTAAAAAAGGAATTAACTGCTTAAAGCACCTAAAAGATTCCGGTGAATCTGTTAATTTGGACCACTCTGACTGTTCGAGTCATCTAAATATTGATTTCAAAACTTTAAATAAGAGATATTATGAGGAAATAAAAGTTGATATGACAGGTTGTACTACTGATGAGGAAGTTGCAGCTAATATTATGGACAGGATTAAAACATTATTTTTATTGAATTTATCTTCACTATTATTAAGTGTAATTCTCTATGGTTATATTGATTTAAACTACAATATTGATATGGAACATATTCTATCGTTTTTTAAAGATAAAGTTTTTTATATAAAAGTAAGAAATGAAGCGGTACCCGAGTATGATTTTGATTTAATAAAAAAAGAGCCCGGATTGAAGGGTCTGTTTACAAGGAAGATGCTTAGTCTAATAGACAAGGCTCAAAACAATAGAGAAAAAGAGCTTCTAATGAAATCATTGTACTATGGTATTCAGGCATTAGAAAAAGGACAGGTTGATGTAATTTGATAATTAATAAATTAGATATAAAAGGTTTTGGTAAATTAAAAGATTTAGAAATTGAATTTTCACCCGACCTTAATATTATATATGGGGAGAATGAAGTGGGTAAGTCAACTATTCAATGGTTTATTAAAGCTATGTTTTATGGTCTTAAGGGTGGTAGAGAAAGGGATGGGTTAATACCACCCATCAAAAGATTTAAACCTTGGGAAAGCAGTCAATATGGAGGCTATATGGAGTATATTCTTAATAATGGAGAATTTTACAGCGTTAGTAGGAATTTTAAGGATAACTCTCTTTTTGTTCTAGATTCATCTTTTAATGATATAACCCATAGTTTCAAGATTGGAAAGGGTAAAAGGGTAAAATTTGCTGAAGAACATCTTGGTTTAAATGAGGCATGTTTTGAAAAGACTGCTTTCATTAGACAAATGGATATAAAAGTTGATGGCACCGGAAAAGAAGAGATAATTAATAAGCTTGTAAATGTGAGAGAAACAGGGTTTGAGGATATTTCCTTTAAGAAGGCGGAAAAAGCATTAAAGGATGCTATTTTAACCTATACAGGTACCGAAAAGACATCTACCAGGCCTCTTGATAAAGTAAATAAAAGGCTGGATCAGCTAAAGGTTATGCATGATGAACTTAAAAGTAAAAGGGAAAGTCTTGTTGAGATAGAAGATTGTATTAATGAAACGAAAGAGTTACTAAGGATATATAAAAATCAGAAAGATTTTATAGATATTGCAGGAAAGACAATTAAAATTGCTAGAAGGTTGGTTGAGCTTGAAAAAGCTAAAGAAGAGTTGATTGAAATTCAAAATCATTTGGTTTTACTTGAAAATAATTATAAGAATGTTACTTTAAGAATAGATACCATGGAAAAAATATATGGTTTCGAAAGAGCTTATACAGTAGAAGGTAATAATGAAATTTATGAATATAGTGCAGAAGATAGAGAAATTAAGGGCATTGGTGAAAAAATAATAGGTATTAGAGATGAAATTGATAGTTTAAAAGATGAATTCACTAGGTGTAAAGAGAGTAGGAAAATCTTATGTGAAGAAATAACAATTGCAAATAAAAGGTGTAAATTATCTAATGCGGGGATTATTATTACATCGATACTTGCAATTGGGTTTATTGGCTTCTTTATTGCTACAATTCAAGGGACATGGCAAATTCCAGCATTATTAACAAAACTCATGACAAAACAAGTCTATGCTTTAATAGTATTAGGTGCAACTATAATAACATTATCCATATCAGGTGTATTATTGTTTTTTAGAAAAAACATAAATAATAAATATTTAAATCTTAATAAGAAAAAGAATACCTTGGAAGTATACATGAATAATTTAGAGGAAAAGTCAAATTCATGTAATAAAGAAATAAATAAAGTTCTAAGTAATTATGGTGCAGCGAGTATAAAAGAGTTTTTCAAAATAAAAGCTGCTTTAGATGAAAAAAGAATAAAATTGAAGGAATTAGAAACTCTTAAAGAAAGAGCAGTGGAATTAATAAATAGCATAAATATATATTTAAAAAAGGCTTCATTACTTGTAGACACAGATATTAGCGAAGCAAAAGTACTTGAAATAGAAATCAAGAAGGTTATGGAGGATATTTACAAAAACAGGTCTCAGCTGAGTTGTTTAGTTAATGATTTAAGCATTAAAAGTGAAAGCTTGTTAGCTAATGGCTTAAATAGTGAATTGGGAAAGTTTATTAATAATTTAAATTGGAATATGGGGTTGTTGACTAAAGATGAGAAGGAAGAAAGAGGATATTTAGTTAATGACTTGAACCGGAGTGATCAAAATGAAATGGCTTTGGATAATATAAGAGAAATAGAGGAGAATTTGGAGATTTACGGTGAAAAAATAAGGGAAGAAGAGAATTCATTGACTTTGAAGCTAAAAAAGTGTGAGACCATCATTAATACTTCGGGTTATGATGATGAACAGCTGCAAATGACTATTGAAGAAATAGAAGAGTTGGAAAGTGAAAAAAAGAAGCTTGAAGATATACAGTTTTCCTTGTATAAAGCTCTGGATATCATGACTGAAGCTAGTCTTGAAATCCAAAAAGATTATATGCCTTTTTTAAATGATAGGATGAGTTATTATATAAATGAAATTACGAATGGTAGATATAAAAATTTAAGGGCTGACGATGAGTTAATGCTAAAGGTTCAAGATTCTGAAAATATAAATATAATTCCGGTATTACAGCTTAGTGGAGGAACTATAGATCAGATGTATCTAGTCTTAAGGCTTGCTATGTCAGATTTGATTTCCCAAAAACAAGAGAACCTACCCCTCATTATGGATGAAGTATTTGCTCATTTTGATGATGCGCGAATTGTAGAATCCATGTATCTATTAGATAAAATATCTAAAAAACGACAGGTAATTATGTTTACTTGTAAGAGTAGAGAAGTGGATATTGCCCGGGAAATATGCAAAAATGCAAATATTCTAGCACTGAGAGCTTGAAAGAAGATGTTGGTTAAAAAGGATGTAAAGTTTAAATCCTGAGTTATGAAATTGCAAAATTTCAAAGCTGGAGTTTATTCAATAACATTGACGTATCGCGGCATGAATTAGGACGGGCAAAGGACCTTGCTGTTTTCTTCATATTTTTCATTTTTGAGGTGTTATCAAGAATATCAGTCAAAATATGGTCAATATTATCTTTGGGTTGAATATTAACTGCTACACCATTTTCTAAAAGGAAACGGCAATTTCTTTCTTCCTGACCTGGGATTGGGAAAGTTAAAAATATAGGTAATTCCTTCACTAATGCTTCGGAAATTGTCATACCTCCAGGTTTTGTTATAATAAAATCCGATATGCCCATAAGCTCCGGTATTATATCTGTGTATCCAAGTATTTTAATTTTTTTATTATTGTAAATATAAGTGTAAGTGCTAGTATCAGTATTGTCAATAGTGTAAGTATGGGTATTGGTACCAGGGTGAGTATTAGCATTAATAGTGGTATTAGTATTTGCACTGGTGCAATTAGTAGTTTTAGCGGAAGTACTAGCATTGTCACCGGTAGTAGCACTGGCATTGGCATTAGTATAGGTATTAACAATTGTATTATAATTAGCATTAATTTTAGTGTTAGTGATGTTGTAATGACGCAATTGGTTTTCCATCTTCTTCTTAAGGCGAGCATTTTTGCCTGTTACTACAATTATCTGCATTTCTCTTTCACATCTAAGAAGCATTTTAAAGGAATTATAGACAGATCTTATACCAAGACTGCCTCCCATTATCAATCCTGTTAATTTATCTTCGAGGCCAAGGCTAGTCATGATATTTTTTCTATTATGTCTTATTAAAAATTCTTCAGACAGAGGAATTCCATAAGGATATATAATACTTTCAGGTATTCCCGCTTGTACCATGTCAAACATTATTTTGTCATGAGGCACAATCAGGGCATCTATATTATCAAGTTTCCAGAAAGGATGATTAACATAATCTGTAACTATAGCAGTTATAGGTGCAGAAATCATTTTTTTCTGTTTTAGATATGAAGTCATTTGAAGAGGTAGTGTATGGGTACACACAATAATTGTAGGGTTGAATTCTCTAATCAATGGTATTAATTTATATGAAAACAGTTGACTTATAGCATATGTTGCATTAATTATACTTTTGTTATGCTCTGATAGTTTATACAAGCTTCCATATAAAAATGGAAGTTTATTTATAATATTAAGATACCCTCCAACTACGAATTTATCAATTAAAGGACTTATATACTTAAAAGTATCTACAATCTTACATCTTGAGTCGGAATAATTTTTTTCAACATATTCTTTTAAAGCTTCTGCTGCTTTTATATGTCCTCCACCTGTTGAAACTGATAAAAATAATATATCCAAATTTACTTACCTCCTGTAAATAATTATTTGCCGGAAGTTTGCAACTAATTCAGATATGTATATTTTTTTCTAAAATACAAAAAATATCAGTTGTATTTAGAAATCAATACATTTTTGTAACGTTTCATTAACCTTGCAGAAAGGAGGACAAAATATTTGAAAAAATTTAAAGTCAATAAGAAAAGATATAGAGATAGTAATATATTTGCTAATGTAACA